>CAUVQK010000320.1:0-2505 GCA_963553705.1 uncultured Streptococcus sp. | reverse complement strand
TTAATATACAAAGGAGAAACTGATGAAAAAGAAATTTTTCAGTTGGGCTATTCCAGCCTTGATGCTTCTTACACTCTTCCCTTTTCAGGCTGTCTCAGCCTGTACCGGATTTATTATCGGCAAGGATTTGACGACGGATGGTTCGACTCTCTATGGTCGAACAGAGGATCTGGAGCCCAACCACAACAAGAATTTTGTGGTGCGGGAGCGCAAGTATAATAAGGCTGGTGATAAATTCGTAGATGAAACCAATGGCTTTAGCTTTGATTTGCCAGCTGTTAGTTACAAGTATACGGCGGTACCGGATGTGACACCAGAGCAGGGAGTTTTCGATGAGGCCGGTTTTAATGAGGAAGGCGTTTCTATCTCTGCGACAGTCTCAGCTAGTGCCAATGATGATATTCAAAAAGTAGACCCTTATGTTAAGGACGGTATCGCTGAATCAGCTTTATCTTCTGTAGTCCTGCCTCATGTGAAAACAGCCAAAGAAGGAGTAGAGCTACTAGCCAAAATTGTCAGAGAAAAAGGTGCAGCCGAAGGTAATATTGTGACGCTGGCAGATAAGACAGGTGTCTGGTATATGGAAATCCTGTCTGGTCACCAATACGCAGCCATCAAGTTTCCGGATGACAAATACGCTGTTTTTCCCAATACATTTTTCCTAGGCAGTGTAGATAAAAATGATACTGAAAACACGATTCTTTCAGCTGATCTTGAGAAAACAGCGCGTGATGCGGGGACTTATAAGGAAATCAATGGGAGCTTCCATGTGGCTCAATCCTATAATCCGCCGCTGGCTGAAGCTGACCGCTCTCGGGTTTGGTCTGGTATCAAGGCGCTGGATCCTAATGCAGATGTGCAATATGATGATGAATACTTTGAACTCATGCACTCAACCAGCGACAAGCTTAGTCTGCGTGATGCGATGAACTTGCAGCGCAATCGCTTGGAAGGAACAGACTTCAAACCGCAAGATCAGATGGAGCTAGACGGAAAAGGGATTCCAGATAAAACCAAAGCAGACCCAGTTTATAAATATCCTATCTCCAATCCAAATGTCATGGAGGCTCACATCTTCCAGCTCAAGGATAATTTACCTGCCTCTACTGGAGGAGGAATTCTTTGGCTAGCCATGGGAAGTCCGCGCAATGCGCCCTACCTTCCTTACTATGGCAATATCAGCAATACCTCACAGCCTTATCAAGAAATGAGTACAGCCTACAATGAGAATTCCTGGTATTGGACTGTTAGCCGCATCAATGATTTGGTTGCAAAATACCCAGAACTATTTGAAGATGGCTCTATTCGCAGTGAAATTGAGCGTATGGAAAGCCAATGGATGGAGGAACAGCCTGCTCATGACAGCGAGCAGATTAGTCTGTCTGAACAGCCAGAACAAGCTAGTCTGAAAGCAACAAAGGATTCTATGGAGCGAGCGGATTCAGTCTTTAAGCGCCTCAAGGAAATCCAGAAGATTGCTGAAGATAAGGTCGTGGCTGAATATGGTACAAGTGCTTTAGAAGAGATTGAGGAGTCAGAGGACTCTGACACAGAGGAGACCATTCGTCTGGAAGATTTTGACTACGATATTGCTATTGCTGGAGGCATCTTTGTGCTGACTGTCATTGGAATAGCGATTTATCTCGTCAAAGGAAAAAATAGAAAAGGAGCAGACAGTCATGAATAAAACAAGAAGAATTGCTCTCTATATCTACTTAGTCCTAGCTGGTATTGGCTTGCAGTTTGAGCTTGGGGGCATGGCAGAGAAGGATGTCACCTTAGAAGCTGGCCGCGACTTGGTTCTGAATTTAGCTGTTTTAGCTGCCTTTTTCTTGCCTTTCTATTTCTTGATTAAAAAACTTGCCAAGAAGTTATCGGTTGAGATGATTGTTCTAGGAACAGCCCTCTTTGGAGGTGCCTTTATCTCTGGCTGGCTAAGCTTTGCAGGCAATAGCTTGATTGATATTATTAACTCTAACTTTATCAAAGACCCTGCAGTTTTCAATGCTTGGACCAATGCACTGACAGCTCCTTTTGCAGAGGAATTTTTCAAGTCTCTAACAGCCTTTGCCGCTCTCTACATTTTGGGACGCAAGGATATTCAGTCAGTCTTAATCGCTGGGCTGAGTTCGGGCTTTGGCTTTCAAGTCATAGAGGATATTGCCTATGTATCCAGAGTGACTTTCGGAGAACAATATAGTGGTTCCTTAGAAGCAGTTGGCCGAATTGCTGGCGGATTGGCTTCACATACTCTCTATACAGCAGTGGTGACCGTTGGAGTTTATCTTCTCTTCTCCACGGCTTACAAGAAATACCGTCTCTTTGGTCTCTGGTGCGTCGTGTCAACAGTTGCCAATCACTTTATTTGGAACTCTCCTTTCTTCGAAACAGAGCATCGGATTAACATCGTTGTTGGTTTCTTATTTGCCTTTCTTGTTACTACCTTTATAGAAGTTTACCGACTGGTCCTGAAGGAGAATAGGACAGATTTAGAAATTTAAATAA
>CAUVQK010000319.1:0-2510 GCA_963553705.1 uncultured Streptococcus sp. | reverse complement strand
ATCTTATCAGAAGTCAAATAGAAAGTGTAGTTTAAAGATTACCTAATCTGAAAGATTTATGGGAGGTTTGACTGGACTTTTTATTAAGGGATACTGATCGGGATAATAAACTATGTTCAGGGGAGAATAAAATGAAAAGAACAGAAAAAGTTTTGCGATATTCTATTCGGAAGTCAGTTTTAGGTGTTAGTTCAGTCCTTATTTGTGCTCTGTTTTTAGGTCACAGTATGGTGGCGGCAGATGAGGAGCGGCCAGTGGCAAATGCAGTAGAGACTCCGGTCGCTGCATCGCCAGTAAATCAGGATTTGACAACGGTCAGGGAGGCTGCTAATACGGAAGTAGGTACGTTTCTGGCTGAGAAAGTGACAGATCTTGGGAATAATCCAAATTTGTCAGCTGAGGAGCTTGCAGCAGCTAAGGAGGAAGTCAATCAAACAGCTGCAAAGGCTCAGAATGAAATTGCTGCAGCTGAGGATAAAGAAAGGATTGATCAAGCTAAGGAAGATGGATTGGCAGACATCAACTCTATCAATCCAGTCGGCAAAGATTTACTTCTAGATGAAATCCAAAATGGGAAAGCAGAGTTTGACAAACTTGTAGATAGTAGCGATTTACTGCCTGAGGAGCAAAAGAAAAGCTTCCAAGAGTCTGTAAGGAAGAAGGCTGCAGAAGCAGAGGATGCAATTCAGAAATTAGATGTTAATGCAGCAACAGCAGAGCAGGCGGAAGTGATTCAAGAGCAGGCAGTAACCGAGGAAGATAAGTTTTTCAAATTTATAGCAAGTTCAACCGTAGATTTCACTCTGGCTGCCAAATTAGCTGACTTGGAAGCAAATCCTAATCTTTCAGAAGCAGAAAAGAAAGCAGTTAGAGGCGAGATAGAGCAGGTGGTGGAAGCGGCCAAGAAGGCTATTGAAGGAGCAGATTCTCAGGAAGTCTATGACCGGGCAAAAGAAACAGCCATAGCCCACTTAGCTAAGATCCACCCCATTGGCAAAGAGCAGTTCTTAAAAGAAATTCAGGAAGAAAAAACAGCTACTATCGAGGCTGTTGAGAAGAGTCAAAGTCTTTCTGCTGAGGAAAAAACTGCAGCTAAAAAGAAAATTGAAGATGCAGCAGCCATAGCTCAAAAAGCAATTGCAGCTTATAATGCTTGGGTTGAAAGTCCTGATGATGCTGAAAAAATTCAAGAACAGGTAGCGGCAGAAAAGCAAGGTTTGCTGAAAGTTACAACTGGACTGAAACTAGATCTTGCTCTGTCTGATAAGCTAGCAGACTTACGGAGCAACCCGAATCTGTCAGATGCAGAACGGGCTACAGCTAAAGCTGAAGCGGAAGCAACTCTAGCAGATGCGAAAAGAGCGCTTGAAAAGGCTGATACTGAAGAGGAACTAGAGAGAATTGAGGAAGCTGGAATTGCTAGCTTGGACACGATTCATCCAGTTGGCAAAGATTTGGTTTTAGATGAACTTGAAGAAGAAGTCAACAAACAGATTGAAGCGATTGAACATCACCAAACACTTTCAGAACTCGATAAAAAGCAAGCTAAAGAAAAGATTCGAGCAGTATTGAAGACGGTGACAGATGCGATTGCGCAGCTAGACGATAGTGTAGACAGTGCAGAAAAAGCAGAGAAACTGCAGGAACAGATCGCTGCTGAGCAGACAAAAGCTCTTGAAAATCTAGAAGCGATTGTCAAGAATGCTGCTAAAGCTGAGACAGCTTCTTCTATTCCAAGTGATTCACCACAGGAAGATAGGCAAGAATTTAGTGGAGGAGTTAGCGACTCTGAACCGGCAACAGCAACGGCGTCGGAATATGATTTGTCTAGCCATGAAGTCGGAACTCATCCCGATACAGCTCCGCAGTCTTCAGTACAACCAGAATTCAGTGGAAATGTTAGTGATTCAGAAGCACCAACGGTAACACGGCCTGAATTTACAGGAGGCGTCAATGATTCTGATCCAACTATAACAGAAAACAACGCCTATGATGCTGGCGTTCAGCCATCAGTCAGGAGTGCACATCCGGACAGCGCTCCTCAAATGGCGGCTCTTCCGGAATTTACCGGCGGTGTCAATGCTGCTGACGCGGCTGTAGCTGATGCTTTACCTGCTTACCAAGTAACTAGCGGTATTTTGCCAGCAGTTGATGGGGCCAAATCAGTACAAGAGCAGTCTTCATTAGCTAAAGTCACCCAGCCAGCTCAGCTTAAAAACAAGGAAGGTAAGAGTGGTGCGTCAGTCTTGCCGCATACGGGTCAAGCTTCTAATGCTCTTCTCACAGTTGCAGGAGTTATCAGTGCTTTAGGCGCAGCTGGATTGTCACTCCGTAGTAGAAAAAAAGGAGGATAAGTTTTAAAGAGGCCACTTGGTCTCTTTTCTGATGGAGAAAATTTTTAAAAATTATGCAAACGTTTTACTAAAAGTGCTTGAAAAAGTCAAAAAAAAACGATATAATGGACAATGTGAAAGCGCTTTGCATACGAGAGCTTAAAAGAAAATATTTTT
>CAUVQK010000318.1:0-2516 GCA_963553705.1 uncultured Streptococcus sp. | reverse complement strand
CTCTTCCGATCTGTAGTCCCCATCTTTTGTCAACTCTTTGATGATTTCCACCAAACGTTTAGTTGCCTTCTTTTCCGTACGAACTTTTTCGTAAACTTCAATCACCCCTTGGTCATTGAAGTAAAGAATGGGCTTGATACTGAGAAGATTTCCTAGGATGGCCGCTCCATTTGACAGACGTCCTCCCTTAACCAAGTGATCAAGGTCGTCTACTATGATAAAGGCCGAGTTATCAGCGATTTGAATAGCCAATTTCTCCTGAATCTGAGCAAAATCATCACCCTGTTCTGCCCATTCAAAAGCACTCTCTACCATAAATCCTAGAGGAGCACTTGTGATATGAGTATCAGGAAAAGCAATGGTCAAACCTTCATACTCGTCTAACATATATTGGATATTCTGATAAAAACCTGAAATCCCTGACGAAAGAAAGAGTCCCAAAACATGGGTATAGCCTTCATCTTTCAAGGAACTTAGAATCTCATCCAATTTGGCAATACTTGGTTGACTAGTTTTAGGCAATTCTGCAGACTGAGCCATTTTTTGATAAAATTCCTCAGCAGTCAGATTGACACCTTCAACATACTCCTCCCCATCAATATTGACAGGAATATCCAAGATAAATAGATTCTCTCTTTGCAGCGCCTTCTCCTCTAAATAGGCTGAAGAATCTGTAATGACAGCTAATTTCATGACTAAAACTCCAAATTTATCCCTGGAAGATCCAAGGCGATTTCTGTTACTTCATACGTCAAACGATTGAGCATGTTCAAACATGGACGTGCCAAGGTTTCGACTTCTTCTTGGTTAAATTCGCTTGGTTCGTTGACAATTCGACCTTCCACATGGTTAACTTGAGAAATCGTTCCGCTGATGACAAATTTGTCAAAGACAATCATGAAACTCAAGATAACAACTAGCGAAGTTACTTGGTTTTCTTGGTCATGTTGGAGTAACTGAAAGTTCACGTCTACCTTGGTTTCAGGAGCTCCATTTTCATTTTCCCATTCAAAGTTACGAGCATCAAAGTGATACTGACTAACAAATTCTTGTTCTCTTTTAAGATTCATTTTTCTCTCCCTTTGCTACAATTTACTATGCAATTGTACCACATTTTTATCATTTCATCTAGTTTTTCTAGGCCTTAGTCAATTCCGATTTCATCTTTAACCACAGCAGCAATCGTATCGACATAGTAGTTGACTTCTTCTGTTGTTGGAGCTTCTGCCATGACACGCAAGAGGGGTTCTGTTCCACTTGGTCGGACAAGGATACGGCCGTTCCCTGCCATCTCTTCTTCCATCTTTTCGATGATTGTCTTGATGGCTGGTACTTCCATGGCTTTTTCTTTCATGGCATTTTCCACTCGGATGTTGACCAGTTTTTGTGGGTAAATCGTCACTTCTGATGCTAGTTGAGACAAGCTTTTGCCTGTTTCTTTCATGATTTTAGTCAATTGGACAGCTGATAATTGACCATCACCAGTTGTATTGTAATCCATCAAGATAACGTGGCCTGATTGTTCACCACCAAGGTTGTAGCCTGATTTTCTCATTTCTTCAACGACATAGCGGTCACCAACAGCAGTCACTGCCTTGTTAATGCCAGCACTCTCCAAGGCCTTATGGAAGCCAAGGTTAGACATAACGGTTGTCACGATGGTATTTTGAGCCAACTGGCCTTTTTCAGAAAGGTATTTCCCGATGATATACATAATCTTATCACCATCAACGATGTCGCCATTTTCATCGACAGCAATCAAGCGGTCACTGTCTCCGTCAAAGGCCAAACCAATAGCTGACTGGCTTTCTTTGACCACTTCTTGAAGAGCTTCTGGATGTGTAGAACCCACATTCAAGTTGATATTAAGACCATCTGGTGTCTCACCGATTACAGTTATTTGAGCCCCAAGGTCTGCAAAGATTTGACGGGCACTTGTAGACGCTGCACCGTTTGCTGTATCCAAGGCCACTTTCATTCCTTCAAGAGGAGTTCCAGTTGAAACAAGGTAGCCTTCATACTTACGTAATCCTTCTGGATAGTCCACTAAGGTTCCCAATCCTTCGGCACTTGGACGAGGAAGGGTGTCTTCTGTAGCATCTAGCAAGGCTTCGATTTCTGCTTCTTTTTCATCATCAAGTTTGAAACCATCCCCACCAAAGAATTTAATTCCATTATCAAGGGCTGGGTTGTGGCTAGCGGAAATCATGACACCTGCACTGGCTCCCTCAGTTTTGACCAAGTAAGCTACTGCTGGTGTTGCAAGGACACCGAGTTTGTAGACGTGAATCCCTACAGAGAGGAGACCTGCCACTAAGGCTGATTCTAACATTTCTCCTGAGATACGTGTATCACGTCCTACAAAGACTTTAGGGGCTTCTGTTTCGTGTTGGCTAAGAACATAACCACCAAAACGTCCCAGTTTAAAGGCCAATTCTGGCGTCAGTTCTACGTTTGCTTCTCCACGGACTCCATCGGTCCCAAAATATTTACCCATTTTATTTATCATCCTTTTC
>CAUVQK010000317.1:0-2532 GCA_963553705.1 uncultured Streptococcus sp. | reverse complement strand
GCAAGGGAAATGTGCCATGCAAGCTTGTTAAGACGGAATTCCACTTAAAACGATCTTATTTTTAAGTAGAATTCTTTCCTAATAATAAAGTCTTCAAGGAGTATTTCCTCGAAGACTCTTTCTTATTCAAATGCTGCTTCCACCCGATAGATGACTTGTCCCTTGTTAGCAAATTTCTGCTCATACTCAGTCAGGACATTATCCTTGAAGTCGCTGGCATGCAAATCCAACCAGACGCCCTTTAACTTCATACCATACTGTGAAAAGCTTACTAGGCTATACTCAAAAAGACCGCGGTTGTCCGTTTTGAAATGGATTTCTCCATTTTCCGGCAAAATCTGCTGATAGGTCGCCAGAAAGGACTGATAGGTCAGACGGCGCTTTTCATGACGTTTCTTGGGCCAAGGATCTGAGAAGTTCAGATAGAGGCGGTCAATCTCGCCCTCTTCAAAATACTCAGTCAAATCCGAACCGTCCACCCAGAGCAGCTTGATATTGGGAACACCTGTTGCTAGTACCTTATCCAAGGCATAGCTGAGGACCGATTTCTGAATATCAATCCCGATGTAGTTTATTTCTGGATTTGCCTTGGCCATGCCAGATACAAAGGCACCTTTTCCGCTGCCAACCTCTACATGAATGGGATGATCATTGCCAAAAATCTCCTGCCATCTGCCCTTGGCGTCTGCTGGATTTAAAATCACATACTGGGGATGCGCCTCTAGCAGTTCCGTCGCTCCCTTACGATTCCTTACTCTCATTGTCCTCTTCCGTATTTGGAACGGAAGTTTCGTAATGCGTAAATCTCCCGGTTCACATTTTCTAAATCATTATTTTCATAGTATTTGGCAATCTGCATCAGATAAGAATACTGACCAAACCAGTATAGCTTATTGAAAACAGTCTGATTATACTTATAGCCATAAGCGCTCAGCCACTCTTGCCAGCCTGAATCAGGCACATAATGGCTCAAAATATGAGCTACATCCATCATCCTGTCTGTCAGGCGCACAGAATCCCAATCCACTAAGTAAATAAGCCCGCTGTCAGTCTCTACCCAGTTGCTGTGGCGCACATCTCCGTGAACGATGGTCGCATAATCCTCACGAAAGGCTGGCACTGTCTGGCGCAGGTCGCGGATAACTGATTGCAGATATTGATTATTCCTCAAAGCAAGCGGCACTTGATTGAGCCAAGCATTCAGCAAATCAGTTGGCGTTTCCAAAGTATAGCCCAGCTTGGTCAGCTGCGTCATCAATGGGCGCGAGCGATGCAGCCGTGTCAAAATATTGATTACCTGCTTTTTGGACATATCATTTGGGGTCAGAATAGTGCCTGAAAGCCACTCCTGCCCGCTCATAACATTGCCGTCCGGCATCCGGCGGCTCCACAAAAGCTGCGGTGCGATTTGTTCTCGAGCTAAGCCTGCTAAGATAGGGGTTGTATTCATCTTGACGAAAACGCGCCCCCCGTCGGGATAAGTCCCCATATAGGCCTTTCCGCTCTTACCAGCTATCGGTGTCAGGGTCAGCTCGTTATCAACCAAGTCCATATTTCCCCTCCGTAAAAAGTTTCTTTATCATTTTACTAATTTTACCTCTTTTAGTCAACCAATCTCCGTAACTTAAACGGCAGATAGAACAGATAGAGTAGGGCAGTCGCTCCCAGCATGGCCAGCACTGCTGTCTTGTCTTGGAAAAATAGCAGAGCAGTCAGCACTTCAGCCAAGAGAACGCTGATGCCAATCGAAGTGATAATTTGTCTTGCTCCCTTCAGCTTTTCCCCAATTTCTATCGGAAAAAGCTGGGTCAAAAACTGATAGTCAAAAGCTTCGTACAAGGCTGTTAGCTGGAAGAGTAAGAGGTAATTGAACAAGACCGCAAAAGCTGCAGCAATCCAAGCTTGACTGACAAAAACCAAGGCCAAAAGAGCCAAAAAGAGCAGTCTTAAGGTCAGAGCAAAGAAGTCTCCATTTCGCAAGTAAGAGCGCAAAAAGAGATTCTGCCAGGTCTTGCTATGCTGCTTGCCCACAAGCCTCGTCAAACCATCCAGATAAGCCCGGCGCTTGACACTGTTTGAAATGCCTTTAACATTGGTAAAGAGAGCAAAAAATCGCAGAATCGTCTGCTTTCGGGCTGCTTCATAAGCTACCAGAGCCTGCCAATCTAGGCCATTTTCAGCAAAGAACTTCTTGGCCTTAGCCTGAAACAAAAACCATTTCAAGACTAGCATAAGGAGACAGTAGAGCCCGAAGCCCCAAACAGGCAATCCCAGAGCCAGAAAAAGCGGAGCCAACAGTAGCAATAGCCCAGTCTGTAAGACTGCGTACAAGAGATAGGAACGTAGAATCTGAGCCTTGATATGAGCTCTGACTTCTGCTTCTCTGACCAAGAGAAAGAGAGCATCCGGCTTTTCCAGATAGGTCGCAATCCGTCCAAAAGGCAAGATAAAGACCGATAAAATAGCCAGACTAGCAATAATGGGTAGGTGATTGGTCGGAAAATGTCGCAAAAGCTGACTGTACTGAACACC
>CAUVQK010000316.1:0-2533 GCA_963553705.1 uncultured Streptococcus sp. | reverse complement strand
ATAAAAATAAGAAAAAGAGGGAAGAATATGCGTTTTAATCAGTATAGTTATGCAAAAACGAAACGGGAAAATATGTTGATAGAATTAGCTGAATTAGGCTTTTTTTATGACAGCAATCGCTCTGATAAGGAAAATCTTGAAGATTTTCTCCGCACCAGCTTTTTCACTTATAAAAATACAGATTATTCCTTGAAATCCTGGGTTGCTGACAGCCAAACAGATCTGCTGAGCTTTTTCCAGTCTGACAGAGAACTGACGGCGTCTGTCTTTTACACTGTAGCCTTTCAGCTGCTTGAGTTCTCGCCCTTTATTGATTTTACAGATGTTGAGGCCTTTCGCAAAGAAACGGGCTTTCCCATTACATTTGGAGACTTGTTGGAAAATCTCTACCAGCTGCTCAACACTCGGACAAAAAATGGTAACCTCTTAGTTGATAAGCTAGTCAGCGAGGGTTTGATTCCTGAGGACAATACCCACCACTACTTCAACGGTAAGAGCCTGGCAACCTTTTCCAGCCATGATACTATCCGAGAGGTAGTTTACGTGGAATCACGTGTGGATACTGATCGAGACGATCGTCCGGATCTCATCAAGGTCAGCATCATCCGCCCCCGCTATCAAGGACAAATTCCTGCTGTCATGACCGCTTCTCCTTATCATCAAGGAACCAATGACCCCGCAAGCGATAAGGCTCTCCATGATATGAATGTGGACTTAGCAAAAAAAGAGCCTCATCAAATCACAGTACAAGATCCTGAGCTCAAATTGCTCCAACTGGATTCGCTAGCTCCTGTCCAAGAAGTCTCTGAAGCCGAGGAAAAATTGGGTCATATCGGCACCTACACGCTCAATGATTACTTGCTTCCCCGCGGCTTTGCCAATCTCTATGTGTCTGGCGTAGGAACTAAAGACTCTGAAGGACTGATGACCAGCGGCGACTACCAGCAGATCGAAGCCTATAAGAATGTTATTGATTGGCTCAATGGCCGCTGCAGAGCCTTCACCGACCACACACGCCAGCGGGAAATCAAGGCCACTTGGTCCAACGGAAAAGTGGCTACGACCGGTATCTCCTATCTAGGCACCATGTCCAACGGTCTAGCTACGACTGGTGTAGACGGGTTGGAGGTCATCATCGCCGAAGCTGGGATTTCTTCTTGGTACAACTACTACCGCGAAAACGGCCTTGTCACAAGTCCTGGCGGCTATCCAGGAGAGGATTTTGAATCCTTGACCGAACTGACCTACTCCCGCAACCTGAGGGCTGGTGACTACCTGCGCAACAACGAGGCTTATCAGAGAAGCCTAGAGCAGCAGCGCAAAGACCTAGACCGGCGAACCGGAGATTACAATCAATTTTGGCATGACCGCAACTACCTGCTCCACGCAGATAAGGTCAAGGCCGAAGTCGTCTTCACCCACGGCTCTCAAGACTGGAATGTCAAGCCTCTCCATGTCTATAATATGTTTCGGGCTTTACCGCCCCACATCAAAAAGCATCTTTTCTTCCATAACGGTGCCCATGTTTACATGAACAACTGGCAGTCCATCGACTTCCGTGAGTCTATCAATGCTCTGCTGAGCAATAAACTGCTGGGATGTGAATCAGACTTCGAACTGCCAGCAGTCATTTGGCAGGACAACAGTCAAGCTCAAAGTTGGCTGACCTTGGAAGACTTCGGTGGACAAGAGCAGAAACTTCAGCTCCAACTAGGCCAAGACTGCCAATCTATCAAAAATCAATATCCAGAAGAAGACTATAATCGTTTTGCCAAAAACTACCAAAGCTTTAAAACTGAGCTTTTTGAAGGTAAGGTCAACCAGATTACTCTGGACTGGACCTTGGAAAAGGACCTCTTTCTCAACGGAGCGACCCAGCTCAATCTTCGACTCAAATCCAGCACCGATAAGGGATTGATTTCTGCCCAATTGCTGGACTTCGGACCAGCTAAACGCCTCACACCGATTCCTACGCCTATTGAGCCTAGAGTCATGGACAACGGCCGCTACTATATGCTAGACAATCTGGTTGAACTCCCCCATACTGAAACGCCCCATCGTGTCATCACCAAAGGCTTCATCAACCTGCAAAACCGGACTAACCTACTGACTGTTGAAGAAGTCACTCCTGGCCAATGGCTGGAATTTTCCTTTGAAATGCAACCAACCATCTATAAGATGAAAAAAGGAGACCAGCTGCGCCTCGTTCTCTACACTACAGACTTTGAGCATACCGTCCGTGATAAGACTGACTATCAGCTGACAGTAGATTTGGAGCAATCTAGTTTAGAATTGCCGGACATGCTGAAATAAATATATCTTTTAAATGTTAAAAAGAAGTCTTAGGATGAATATATAAGATTTAACCTAAGATTTTGCAAGTATTGTTTATGTTAAAAACGTTGATTTTATGGAATTTATCCCTCGCTTAATCTCTAAATATAAAACGTTGTCTTTTCTTATCACTCAAAAACCGCTTTACTTAAGCCAAGTCAAGCGGTTTTTAATTTAAAGATAACATTAGATTATTTAC
>CAUVQK010000315.1:0-2534 GCA_963553705.1 uncultured Streptococcus sp. | reverse complement strand
TGACCAATCTTCCTCTTTTGATTCAGACAACACTTGCAACTTGCGGAGTCTTCCTCCTGACCTATATTTTAGTTTTCTTACTGACTTCACGCAGTTACCGCAAGATTGTCGCCCGCTAATAAACTTCCCTGACCGAATGGTCGGGGATTTTTTGGTGTATGGATTTTTACCTCTCATCTCCCTCATTTTACCGCTTGTCCAAAAAGCCGAGATTTTTCAAAAAAGACTTGCTATCATAGTCTCAGAAGTAAAGAAAAGGAGAAGAGATCATGTTAGTAGAAACGAAAAATCTTAGCAAGGTTTATGGCGATAAGGTGGCAGTCAATGGTCTCGATATTCAGATTGAGAGAGGCAGTTTTACAGCTATTCTAGGCCCTAATGGCGCAGGGAAATCCACGACCATTCAGATGCTGATAGGGCTCTTGCAGCCGACATCCGGGCAGATTTGCTATGCTGAAAAGCCTAGGCTGGGTGTGGTTTTCCAAAACAGTGTATTGGATGCCCGGCTGACAGTTTTGGAAAATCTGACCATCAGAGCCAAACAGTACAAGGAGATGCCGGCAGGTCGAATTGAGCGCTTGGTTTCTCAGCTGGGCTTATCAGCCTTTGTCAAGCAGCCTTATGGGACACTGTCCGGTGGTCAAAAGCGTCGGGTGGATATTGCGCGAGCCCTGCTCAACAGCCCCGACCTGCTTTTTCTAGATGAGCCTACGACAGGCCTAGACATTCAGACTCGGGAGAGTATTTGGAGCCTGCTCAAGCAAATTCAGAAAGAAGAGAAGATGACCATTGTCTTGACAACCCACTATCTCAATGAAGCCGACGATGCGGATAAGATATATATCGTAGATCATGGTAAAGTCATCGCTCAAGGCTCTGCCGACCAAATCAAGGAGCGCTTTGCCCGCAATGTTTTACGAATTCTGGTCCCAGATTCAGAGGACTTGAAGGCTGCTTTGCCGACTAGCTGTGAATGGGAGCAAGGCAAGGAAAATGAGTTTTTCCTTTATCCTGAGACGACTAAGGAAGCATTGGCTTTGCTGGGCCAGATTGGCTCCTATATTGAACAATTTGAATTCCAACCCGGAACCATGGACGATGCCTTTATGGCACTGACAGGAAGAGAGGTACGTTAAATGTTAATGTTGATCAAACGAAATTTTTTACTTTATTTCCGCAATCACAGCGGGGTAATTTTGTCCCTCTTCGGAGCAATTATTCCCTTTGTTTTATATCTGGTCTTTCTAAAAGACAACATGAAAGGCTCTTGGTCAGAAAGTAGCCATGCTAAAGAGTTGCTCGACTTCTGGTTGATTAGCGGAACACTAGCTGTCACCGCCTTGACAACTACCCTAGCAGCTTTTTCGCAACAGACCGAAGACCAAGAAAGAAAGGTGACTGCCGACCTCTTTATCACAGATTTGGGGCAATGGGTCTTGCAGTTTAGCTACTTAATCAGTGCCTTTGTGATTGGCTTTGTCATGCAAGTCTTCATGTTTGCTGTCATGCTGACCTACTTTATCCTAGCGGACAAGATTTCCTTTGATAGCGCGCTTCTTCCCCAGCTGGTCTGCCTCATGCTGCTCAATAGCTTGCTGGCTAGCCTCCTCAATGCGCTAGTTGTTCCTTATTTCAAATCAGTGAATTCCTTGGGTCAATATTCAACGGTCATCGGTGCGGCCTCTGGTTTTCTAGTAGGAACTTATATTCCGATTGGGACTCTGCCTAGCCTTGCTCAAAATCTCATGAAACTGACTCCCTCAACCTACATGGCCTCCCTCTTCAGACAAGTCCTGATGAAGGATTCTCTGACAGAAGTTTTTGCTGGTCAGGGTCAGCTCCAGCAAGACTTTGAGAAGCTCTTAGGTATCCGTATCGAATGGCAAAAGCTCTTGACAAGCCAAGAAACATACTATATAGTTGGAGTAGTGCTCACGGCAGCAGCCCTGTTCTGGCTAGGTCAAAATTGGCTGCTGAATCGACGGATGAGCTTCAAGTAAAGAAAGTAGGAGGCTTAGGTTTGCAGACAAGATTTGAAGAAGATGCTCAGATTTCCTCCCAAGACCCGCTGGTGGTCGTGAGAGCTGATCAGCTGGCTGGCGAGGCCAAGACTGTCCTAGACTATCTGGAACACTATAAGGCTGGTCCAAGTGGTGTCCTGCCTATTAAGTCGGATGATAAGCTGGTCATGCTTAAGACGGAAGATATTATCCTGGCCGATATTAATCAGACAACCCTGATGATTTATAGTACCGAGGGCATTTACACAACGACAGAAACGCTGACTCGTTTTCAAAATCGTCTCAATAGTCGCAATTTCATTCAGGTGTCGCGGCATGCAGTCGTTAACATCAATCATCTGGAATCCTTGTCGGATAGCTTTTCTGGCAATATGACTGCCAAGCTAACCAATCAGCTCAAAACCGATGTCAGTCGCCGCTATGTCAAGCTGCTTATGGACTATTTGGGAATTTAGGAGAAAAATTATGACCTTTAAAAAAATTCTTATCGGTATGCAGGATGGTCTGAGAACT
>CAUVQK010000314.1:0-2548 GCA_963553705.1 uncultured Streptococcus sp. | reverse complement strand
TATATCAAATACAACACCCAAAGAAAAGAGCTGCAGCAGCAACTCTGTTTTAGAGATCTTCAATTTATCTAGCTTGTAAAAGGATCTAGATAATCTTTTTTTATTTGCTTTCCTCCACCTGCCGAATGCACCAGTCAATCAGCTCTTCCAGTCGCTCAATAGATTCGGTCATATGCAGGTAGCCCATAACCGCCTCAAAGCCGGTTGACATGCGGTAGGTGACGATGTCCGTATTCTTAGCCTTGGTGTGGCTGTTGGCATTGCGGCCGCGCTTGTAGATATCCTCTTCCTTCTCCGTCAAAATCCCTTCTTCCAGCATAAGAGAGATGAGATTGGCCTGAGCCTTGGCAGAAACGTACTTGGTTGCTTCCCTGTGCAGCTGATTGGGCTTAGTGAGACCCTGAAAAATCAGGTAGCGCCGGATATACATGGAGTAGACAGCATCTCCCTCAAAGGCGAGAGCAATGCCGTTAATCAGGTTGACATCAGTCACGGGTCCACCTCACTCCGTCCTTGGTATCCAAGAGCTTGATACCTTGTGCAGCCAATTCATCCCGAATACGGTCTGCAGTTGCAAAGTCCCGATTAGCACGCGCCACCTGGCGTTCCTCAATCAAGCGCTCAATGTCCGCGTCCAAGACTTCTTCTACAAAGACGATACCAAAAACTTCTAAGAGCTTGGCAAAGGCTGCCTTGACTTCAGCGGTGTAGTTGCCAGAGTTGATCCACTTGGCTAGCTCGAAGACAACCGTGATACCGTTGGCCGCATTGAAATCTTCGTCCATAGCAGCGGTGAACTTATCTAGAAAGGCCTGAAGCTGATTAGAAGCTGCCTGACCAGTAAAAGGCTGCTCATAGGTATTCTTCAAATACTTAAGATTGGTCGCTGCATCATGAACAGCTTTTTCTGTGAAATTAATCGGCTTGCGATAATGCTGAGTAGCAAAGAAGAAACGCAGCACCTGACCATCAATGGTCTTGAGGGCATCATGAACTGTGATAAAATTACCTAGAGATTTGGACATCTTGACGTCGTCAATGTTGACAAAGCCATTGTGCATCCAGTAGTTGGCAAAGGTCTGACCAGTCTTGGCCTCTGATTGGGCGATTTCATTAGTATGGTGAGGAAATTCTAAATCTGCTCCTCCACCGTGGATATCAATGGTATCACCCAAAATCTCCGTCGACATGACTGAGCACTCGATGTGCCAGCCCGGACGACCTGCTCCCCAAGGGCTGTCCCAAGAAATCTCACCTGGCTTAGCCGCCTTCCATAGAGCAAAGTCCACTGGATTTTCCTTACGGGCGGTCTCCTCATCTGTCCGACCAGAAGCACCCAACTCCAAGTCTGCCAAGGTTTTATTGGCTAATTTGGCATAATTGTGAGACTTTTCCACTCGGAAATAGACATCGCCCTCTGACTCATAGGCGTAGCCCTTGTCCACCAAAGTCTGCACAAAGTCAATGATAGCCTCCATAAAGTCAATCACGCGCGGATGCTGAGTAGCCAGCTTAACACCTAAGGCCGTCACATCCTCACGAAAAGCTGCGATATACTTGTCAGCCACTTCTTTGGGAGTGATGCCTTCTTCCTTGGCTCGATGGATAATCTTATCATCTACATCTGTAAAATTGGAAATATAATTGACCTCAAATCCCCGATACTCAAAATAGCGACGAACTGTGTCAAAAGCTACTGTTGAGCGGGCATTGCCGACATGGATATAGTTATAAACCGTCGGACCGCAGACATACATGCGAACCTTGCCCTCTTCAATGGGCACAAATTCACGTAGGCTGCGGGTCATGGTGTCGTAAATTTTAATCATGCGGTCCACTCCCTTCTCTATTTCTGACTTTTTCGGCTGAAAACCAGCTCTGCAAAAGGGCCAAATTGTCTGAGGCTATCCAGTTGGTAAAAGCGCTGCCCTTCCTCTTGGGTAAAGAGGGGAACCCCCTTTCCTAGGATAAGGGGCGCTATCTGAATAACGAGGTGGTCGAAAAGATCCGCATCCAAGAGCGGTCCTACCAAGGAATTACCACCAATCACAAAGACATTTTTGCCTTTGTCAATCTGGTGAACAAAGTCCACCACATCCCCAGCTACTGGCTGGTAATTGCTGACAGGCAGGTGCCTATCATGCGTAAAGACATAGTTTTCCGTAGCTTGATAAAAACTTTCTACATCTTGCAAATCTTGGATTTCCTCAAAGGTCCGCTTGCCCATGATGGTGATATCCATTTGCCTGTAAAAGTCATCATAGCCTGTATCCTCTACAGAACCAAGCTGATGCAGCCAGTCTATCCTGTGCTGGCTGTCTGCCAAGTAGCCATCCATGGTGATACAGCCGTAAAAATATACTGCCATTCTTGTAGTTACCTTTCTAGTTCCTTTGCTATTGTCAAAGCGATAGTGAAAAAAGTCATGGCATCAGCTGTCCGCTCTTCATGGCGGGCATCCCAGGTTCGGTTATGATGATCCACATAGTCAGCTGTGTAGAAGAACTGATAGACCTTGATCTTGCGAAATTGACTCCAAGCCATGATA
>CAUVQK010000313.1:0-2554 GCA_963553705.1 uncultured Streptococcus sp. | reverse complement strand
TTTAACACAACTAATGGCTAAAGGAAAGATAAAAAACCAGCCTCTCGACTGGTTTTTTACTGATTTCTAAAGTTTCTCCAACTCTTCATTGAGCAGTTTTTGTGCTACTTGTGGGTTGGCTTGACCCTTGGTGGCCTTCATCAATTGACCGATCAGGGATTTAGCTGCATTCTTGTTGCCGCCTTTATAGTCATTGATAGCTTTTTCGTTGTTGGCAAATACTTCTTGGATAATAGGAAGAAGCTGGGCAGGGTCTGAGATTTGAATCAGGCCGGCTTTCTGTACATACTCCTTAGCAGAGCCACCATTTTTAGCCAGATGGACAAAGACCTTCTTAGCAATCTTAGAGGAGATCGTTCCGTCTGCAATCAGAGCAATCATCTCAGTCAGATTCTCGGGCGTCAGCTCAATCTCAGAGATGGTCTTGCCTTCGGCATTGAGGTATTGAGCCACATCTCCTTGGAGCCAGTTAGAGACAGCCTTAGCGTCACCACCTGCTACAAGAGCTGCTTCAAAGAAGTCTGACACAGCCTTGGTCGCGGTCAGCTGCTTGGCATCGTAGTCAGACAGACCGTAATCGCCCACATACTTGGCTCGGCGTTCTTTTGGAAAGGCTGGCAGGCTACTGCGCACTTGCTTAATCCAAGCATCCTCAATCTCAAAGATTGGCAGATCAGGCTCTGGGAAGTAACGGTAGTCCGCTGAACCTTCCTTAACCCGCATGAGCAGGGTTTCGCCAGTTGCTTCATCATAACGACGGGTTTCCTGACGAATTTGACCACCACTGCGTAGGATTTCAGCTTGGCGCTTTTCCTCAAATGCTAGACCCTTGCGGACAAAGTTGAAGGAGTTAAGGTTTTTCAGCTCAGTCTTGGTACCAAATTCTTCCTGACCGTAAGGACGGATAGAAATATTGGCGTCGACACGCATGGAGCCCTCTTCCATCTTGACATCAGAAATGCCCGTGTACTGGATGATTTCCTTGAGGGCAGTCAGATAGGCATAAGCTTCTTCTGGACTGCGCATATCCGCTTCGGATACAATCTCAATCAGAGGCACCCCTTGACGGTTGAGGTCCACATAAGAGTAGCCATCGCTGCCGTGGGTATTCTTTCCGGCATCTTCTTCCAAGTGGGCCCGCTCGATACGGATTTTCTTGGTCGTGCCATCTTCTAGCTCAATCTCAATCCAGCCATTGTAGCCAATCGGCTCATCAAACTGAGAAATTTGATAGGCTTTTGGATTGTCCGGATAAAAGTAATTCTTGCGGTCAAAGTGCATCTTCTGGTGAATATCCATGTTCAAAGCCAGAGCAGCCTTGATACCATAGTCAATAACACCCTTGTTCATAACAGGCAAAACACCTGGGAAGGACCAGTCAATGATATTGGTGTTGGCATTTGGATCTTCACCGAAGTGAGCTGGAGCCGGAGAGAAAATTTTTGAATTGGTCTTCAATTCAACATGGACTTCCAGTCCGATAACTGTTTCAAAGTTCATTATTTTTCACCTCCAAAGATAACTGGCTGCTGTTTGTGGTAGTCAGTCGTCGCTTCAAATGCTGCGGCTGCCTGATAGATGGTCTCTTCATCAAAGTGGTTACCAATCAGTTGCAAGCCGACAGGAAGACCATCTGCAAAGCCAGCTGGGATTGAAATGCCCGGCAGGCCAGCCAGATTGACTGGAATGGTCAAAAGGTCAGCCAGATACATGGCCACTGGATCTTGGTTTTGACTGCCCAAGTCATAAGCTACAGTTGGTGCAGTTGGGCCTAAGATCAAGTCGTATTTTTCAAAAACCTTAGCAAAATCTTGCATAATCAAGGTCCGAACCTGACCAGCTTTCTTGAAATAAGCATCGTAGTAACCAGATGACAAACTGAAAGTTCCCAGCATAATGCGGCGTTTCACCTCTTCACCAAAGCCTTCGCTACGAGATTTGACATAGACATCTTCTAGATTTTCAATGCCTTCTGCGCGGTAGCCATAGCGAATACCGTCAAAACGCTGCAGGTTAGAACTGGCTTCAGAGGAAGCAATGATATAGTAAACAGCCACGCCGTACTTGCTGTGAGGTAGGCTGACTTCTTCAACGATAGCTCCCAAGCTTTCCAAGTGCTTCGCCGCTGCCAGAATCGTTTCCTTGACTTTGCTGTCAATTCCCTCACCCATGTATTCCTTAGGCAGGGCAATCTTCATTCCCTTGATGTCTTGGCCAATCTTGCTGGTAAAGTCTGGCACTGCTTCTTGTGATGATGTAGAATCCTTAGGATCATTACCAGAAATAACATTCAGAAGTTGAGCATTTTCCTTAACTGTCTGAGAGAACGGTCCAATCTGGTCTAAAGAAGAACCAAAAGCAATAAGACCAAAACGCGAAACCCGTCCGTAGGTTGGCTTGAGACCAACTACACCGTTAAAGGAAGCGGGTTGGCGAATAGAACCACCCGTATCTGAACCTAGTGATAGACGAACCTGACCAGAAGCAACAGCTGTCGCAGAACCACCAGATGATCCACCAGGAACCTTGCTACTGTCCCAAGCATTCTTAGTCG
>CAUVQK010000312.1:0-2559 GCA_963553705.1 uncultured Streptococcus sp. | reverse complement strand
CCGTTTCTCCGCCCCGCAAGACCTGCTCCAGCGCAAAGAGGCTCATCTTGGTCGTTGGGTGAGTGCCCGTACCAAAGGCCATGCCAGGATCCAGCTTGATAATCTTCTCACCTGCTGTTGCCTCATACTTCGTCCAGGACGGTACAATTGTCAAGTCGTGGGTGATCCGAGCCGGCTCAAAGTACTTCTTCCAATTATCCGCCCAGTCTTCCTCAGCCAGTTCCTGCCGAGTCAGCTGAATATCGCCCGTTTCCAAGCCGAAGCCATCTAGCTCAGCTAGTCGCTCATTGGCCTGGGTCGCAATGGCCTCTATATCCACCGAATCCGGATAATAACCGGTAATCCTGACCCGCTCGCTCTGCTCAACTTCTGGAAAAAGCTCACCGTACTGATCAACCTGACCCAGATAATCTGCGCTGTCATCGATAGCCACGCCCTGACTGCCCAGCTCAATCAGAATATTCGAGACCGCTTCCTCTGCCTCACGCTTCACTTCAATCGTTAATTCCTGCCAAGTGTCCATCATTAAGATACCATGCCCGTAAAACACAAAGCCAAAATAGGAACTTCTCTGACGACGCTTGCGTATAAGAGAACTTTATCTTTTTGGCATAGTATTTAGGGCGGGTTCAGTTTAGAAATTTAACTGAACAATCCTTTCTTTGTTTATTTCATTGTCTTCGTCATGTAAACCATATCCATGCCCTCTTTTTCGGGCTCAGTATGGGTCTGATGATAGCCATTTTTCTCATAAAAAGCGACCATGCCTTTATCTTGGAAAACCGTACACAAATCCCATTTCATAATGGTGGAGAATGTCTCCTCTATCAGACCAAGCCCCTCGGAGCCATATCCTTTATTCTGGTGCTCTGGCAAAATCGCCACTGTCCCAATCCAGCCTGCTGTCTGTTCATCATTTGTATTCAAGCGGATAAAGCCCAGAATCTTCTCGTCGTCTTTGACAAAATAATAAAAACTATTGGGCCGCTCAACCAGCTTCCAGCGAATCCGCTCTCGCTCCTCCAAATAGGGGTCGTATTGATCCTGATATTTCTCATAAACGGCCTTAAAACTGGCTCGCTGAATGGCAATAATGGTCTCTAAATCCTCAGCTCCCGCCCGCTCAATATGAATCATGCTCGTACCTCCAAATAATCTCTCAACCTGCTCTGCAGCTGCGGAATAACCTTGTCATCTGCTAAAAACTGGCTCACATCCATCATCTGATAAGCCTGGCCCTCATCACCAAAGACAATGCTGGCAAATTCTTCCTGAGTGATGGTTCCCACCATAAAAATAGAGGTTTTGTCAGGATTAAGCATTCCTTGATATTCCTTGGCCCAGACAATAGCTACTTCTTCAAGCTTCAAACCAAGCTCTTCAAAAATTTCTCTTTGGACGCATTCAAAAGGTGTCTCCTCGCCCTCGCGGCCACCGCCCGGCAGCTCCCACATATTGGGCCAAGGAATAGTTGAAATATCGTCTCGCAAGATAGTCAGTAGCTTATCATCACAGAGCAAGGCAATCTTGCAGCCAGAAAACTCCATCTGTTTGTGCAGCAAATCTAGTCCTTCTTCATCTGCCATCAGCGCCTCCTAATACCTTGGATAGGGATAAAAATCTGTCTCAGTCAAATCCGCTCTGCCATTTTCAAAAGCCTCAGCATTCCAAGCCATCTCAAACTCTGCCGCCTCTGGATCTGCTAAGAAGTCCATGAGTGCATCGAGACCAGACTCAGCCGTTTGGGTTAGGAAATCCACGAAATAAGCCAGAAACTCCAGTGACAGCCCCTTCTTCGGCTCATAGGGCAGGGCAGCCAGATAGTTCTCTGCCTCAAAACGAGACTTGGTCGGATTGTAGAAAAGTACGGCTTCCTCAAAGTAAATATCCTCAGCCGAGACATTGCCCTCAGCATCAACCGTCTCAATACCGCCTGGATTTTGAACCTCAAGGAGAAAGGCAAGCTCGACTGCGTGATTCTTCTTGTCCCAGTTTATCTCATAGTCAAAAGGAAAGCTCTTCCCCATTTCCTCGTCCAATATCTCCAAAAAACCGTACTTAGTCATGATTTCCTCTTTTCATTGTGATAAAATATTACTATCTACAATAGTAACACAAAAAGCCAAGAAAAACACTTGCAGAAAGGAAATCTTATGCCAGAAAACCTCGCCCTGCGCTTGCGGCCGACCGATATTGATCAGATTATCGGCCAGCAACATCTGGTCGGACCCGGGAAAATCATCCGTCGCATGGTTGAAGCCAACCGCCTGTCCTCGATGATTCTCTACGGGCCACCCGGCATTGGCAAAACCTCTATCGCCTCGGCTATCGCCGGCACAACTAAATATGCTTTCCGGACCTTTAATGCCACCGTAGATAGCAAGAAGCGCCTGCAAGAAATCGCCGAGGAAGCTAAATTTTCCGGCGGACTGGTTCTCCTGCTGGATGAGATTCACCGCTTGGATAAGACAAAACAAGACTTCCTACTGCCGTTATTAGAAAACGGGCTGGTCATCATGATTGGAGCGACGACAGAAAATCCTTTCTTTTCTGTCACCC
>CAUVQK010000311.1:0-2566 GCA_963553705.1 uncultured Streptococcus sp. | reverse complement strand
TTTATAAATTCTTGAAGTTTGTCTTGTATAATCATATTAAAGAAAAGAAAGGAGTCTCTTACCATGGGAAATCTAGTTCAACAGATGCTGAATGCTCTGATTCAAATTGCTTTGTTTGCTTTTCTTCCTTTTGTTTGGTGGTTGATAAGTGCTAGAAGAAAAAGTCCATTTTTAGAATGGCTTGGCTTAAAAACACTAAAAGATGCTGGCAGCCGGAAAATCTGGCTGTGGATTTTGTTGGGTTCGCTATCTTTCTTGCTTCTTTCGTTTTTGCTAGTATATCCTGCTGTAAAAAATTTGGATACAGCGACTTCGAATTTCTCAGGCCTAGGCTTCCAAGCCTTGCCAGGTGTTCTGATTTATGGTATTTTTCAAACTTCTCTGTCGGAAGAACTGCTATTCAGAGGTTTTCTTTTAAAGAGATTGGCTAGTCGCTTATCCTTTGTGGTAGCCAACACCATACAAGCTGCTCTTTTTGGTCTGCTCCATGGCTTAATGTTTATAACAGGGCTCTCTTGGCAGCAAACCCTGCTCATCATTTTGTGTACGGGTGGCATCGCGGCTTATATGGGCTTTGTCAATGAAAAGAAATCTGATGGCTCCATTTTAGCTAGCTGGATTATACATGCTTTAGTAAATGTGATTACGAGTAGTTTATTTGCTTTTATGCTGATTTAATAAATCAAGGTTCTTACTTCAAATCAAAAAGTTCCGATTTCCTTGAGAATCGGAACTTTAGATTTGATGAGCAGGTAAGCAAGGTCTAGGTGTAAGTCAAACGAAGCTGCTTCTACTGATTTGCAGGGCTGTCCAGTTTCATTTGCTCAAAAACATAAAGGAAGAAGTCTTTCGAAACTTCGAAATGTCCGTATCTTAGCCGAGAAGCATATTGGCGCCACTGAGGATGTTGTCGGACTTGGTCAATGGAGCAGTCTTTGACAGGCTGGTAGTAGCTGACATCTCGCCGAAATGGAACAAAGCCTTCAAACATCTCTACTTGGTAGGCAGTGTCATCTAGAATCTTGCCAACTGCTGTAAAGGCCTGCAGCTTTTCCTGACCATTCAGCTGATACTTGGGACTGTAGTACAGAAGATAGTCCCCCTTTTTCATTCGGTTCAATGGTGCTTTCTTTCCATGGCAGACTTGGCAAAATCCACCTTCTACACCTCTTAGTACGTGTTCTTTTGATACGACACCAATCCAAAATCTAGTCATTTTCTGCCTCCAGTTTGATTAAGAGTTGGTTTAATGTTTCTGTATTATTTCCTAATTTTCCAAAGAACGCCTGATCAATGCCTTCTACCAGAGGAAGGGCTTGGTTGACCTTTTGCACCCCCGTATCCGTTAGAAGTATGATGTTGGCACGGCTGTCCTTGGGATGGACTTCCCGCATGATCAAACCTTTCTTGACCAAGAGGCGCATGATTTGGGATGCGGTCATAACATCCATGTCAGAAAATCGGGCAATATCGGTCTGACTCACCCATTCTTGCTGACGCAGGAGTGCAGCAAGAGTGGTCAGAACGACAAACTGGGGATGGGTCAAATCAATCGTTCTCAGTTTGTTTTTTATCAGCCCATGCCACTTGTGATAGGTACGGATAAAGAGCAGACCGGTTGATTTTTTGTATTCATCCTTGTAGATGGAGTTAAATTGCGATTTTTCCATTAGCTTTCCCTTTAGATTTTTCTAAGTACACTTATTATATTCTGACATCTTATTTTTGTCAATAAAAACCCAGTTTAGGCTAAAAAGTCCGAACTGGGTTCTGTTTATAGTTTTTCCACATAAATCTGCTGGGCAATCATAGGATTGATTTGGATTTCTTGGGTTTCTGTCTTGAGGAGATAAGCCTGAGCGAAAGAATCGTATTGGATGAAGGTGATGGTTTGGCCAATTTGCAGGTTGTATTTTTCCAAGTATTTGAGTAAATCAAAGTCGTCATGCACCCGTTTGATGATATAGTCACCAGGGGCAGAAGCCTCTTCCAGAGTCAGTTGGTTTTCTTCGTCCAGAAGCTCTCCCTTGGCTGGAATGGTACCTCCGTGTGGACAGGTCTTGGGGTACTGGAGCATGGCATCCAGACGCTCAACGAAGCGCTCAGAAACAGTGTGCTCTAGGACTTCAGCTTCCTCATGGATTTCATCAGTCGAGTAGCCGAGATGGTTGACCAGAAAGACTTCAATCAGCCGGTGCTTGCGATAGAGGTCAGAAACTAGCCTTAGCCCCAAATCAGTCAACAGGTAGCCGGCTTTTTTATCCTTGACCAGAAGTTCTTCCGCCAGCATTTTTTTCATCATTTCCGTCACAGCCGGAGGTGAAACCTGCATGAGCTGGGCGATTTCTTTATTGGTGATTTTTTTGTGGCGGCTGCCAATCTCATAGATACACTTGAGATAGTCTTCTTTATTTGGGGTCATCTTGCATCCTCGCTGAACTTTCTATCATTAGTATAACAAAAATCGCTGCAAGAATACAGTGTCTAAGCCTTTCTTTGATGTTTAGATTTTCTTCATTCGCTTGTAATCGTTTTGCGATTATTATATAATCAAAGCGTACGATTT
>CAUVQK010000310.1:0-2575 GCA_963553705.1 uncultured Streptococcus sp. | reverse complement strand
CCATCACGGATTTACAGGATTTTATGGGGATTGTGGACAGTGTCTACAGTCCTATTTATCCTTTAGGTTCTGTTGTTGAGCTCGATTTGGAGCTCTTACCAGAGGAACTCCAGAAAAGCTTAGCGGAGGGGCCAGGACCACTCGTTACGATTTCAGGCCGTAAGATGCCTCTTCAAGAAGGATTTGATGACTATGTGGTAGACTACTTGGCTCGCATCTGGCCCTTGGGTGAGATGCCTGGAATGGATGCTTTTTTCGTAAGTAACATGATGATTGAGCGGCTTCGTTTTGAAGGCTATAGTGATGACTGGGAAAGTCAGTTCACAGAGGATGTTTTACGTGCGACTCAGCTCTCCCATCAACAAGTATCGACTGCCTTTATGCGCAGTGAGGATTTTGTTCGGTATTATGAGCCGTATTTAAACACGGAGGAAGACTAATGGGATTTTATGTCGATATTGCGGAGCTTCAGAAAGCCCAAGAGGCCTATATGAAGATGGTCGCAACTGCTCAGAGTCAGTTGGATACCGCTAAAAATGGGATGAATGCCATCATCACCAGTAATTCCATGCATGGAGAAGTTGGGAAAGCGATTACGAATGAAATCAATAATGTTCATAACCCCGTGATTGTTGGCTTAAAGAATGGCTTAGAATTTCTAGGTTCTGAGTTTTCCAAGACGATCACGGACTTTCAGAATCTTGTTGGCGAAACCTCTGCAACAGCAGTTTTAGCAGAAGAAACTTTGGATGATGCGGTCAAGAAGCTAAATGAAGCCGATGAAAAGCATAAGGTGATGGATACCAATTTCAAGAGTATCTATGATGGTATTTCGAGTCTCTATCGTCTGAGTGCTCCCTTAAGCAGCACCTTCTATACCAATACCCAGACAGCCCGGAAGTATGTTCAAGATACGAAGAATAAGGTCAATGCCTTTGATAAGATGACGACAACCAGCAGTACGGAGCAACTTTTTAGTGCTTTAAGTAGCCAGATGGCAGCTGCTGGAAGAGTGAAGAGTCTGAGTTATAGTGATCCTATTTTGACCGACTTTGTGGCGCATGAAGATCTCGGTAAAGCGATTTATGAGATGGATCAGCAGTATGCGAAAGCCAAGGCAGAAGCGATTGAGGCTGCTAAACGCAAGGCAGAACAAGAAGCCGCTGAGCGAGAAGCTTCTTATCGCCGTCATCACCCCATCCAAGCCTGGCTGAAGGATCGCTCGAATGGGATTGGTTCCTGGTGGGGCAATGTTGTTGAGGGAACACGAAATCTGCCTATTCCACAGGACTTGAAAGATACACTCCTGTTTGCGGAAGGTTTTATTGGTTCAGCTGGAAGTATGGTTTCAGATACTGCCATCGGAGCTGTAGATTTGACTCAGATTATTGGCATTGCTAGTATTGATGGCGTCAATCGCTTAACAGGAGGTCGAACTCCAGAGTGGATGAAGCGGGACTTGCAAGGAACGGCAGATAACCTGTCTAGCCTTGCGGAGTTAGGAGTAGGAACTTACACTGCTCTGACGGATCCAGGAGCAGCTATGCGTGGCCAGGATCCCAATGCCAGCTATGCGGATAAGGCAGCTTATCGTGCTCAGGAGACGGGGAAAGCCCTCTGGGATAAGGTCACCCATATGGATGCCTATGATGCAGGAGGCTTGACCTTTGAGATTGCCAGTCTTTTTGTCGGTCCAGCAGCTGTAGGTAAGATGGCTAAGGGTACGAAGTTAGGAGCTAAGGCAGCTGAGATGATTCAGTTAGCCAAGAACAGTACCAAGGCAAGAATTCTCGCAAATGTCGAAAAATGGGGATCAAAGGTTGACAATATCCTAGCGAAGAGCAATAATGTCATTGGGAAATTTGGCGAGAAATTATTAGATACTCGAATCCCAGTCGGCATTCGTAAAGAGGCAGTTGCCTTTGCGGGAGGTATGGGAACCATGCCTGCCTTCAGCGTTGAGAGTAAGACTCTGCGTGATGTGATGCACTTCTCCACCAAACATGCGGATGATGTGGCGAAAGTAGCAGAGAAGCCCTTTGATAAAGAACGATTACTTCAGAATCTTAAAGAGAGCCAACTGGCGAGAGAATCGTCAAACTTTAAAGAGTATGTGGCTAAAGAAAAGGACTTCTTTGAAGGCATTGCTAAAAATAAGAGATTTGAAGCATTTGGAAAAGGAGAATTATCCTTTGATGATGTCTTATCAGACTATGTATCTGAATATACAAAGTTAGTAGACGGTAATACAACATGGAATTGGAATAAAGATATTAGAGAGAGGGCTAATCTTACAGGTGCTCAAAGACGCTTGATAAAGAATGAGTCAATTAGACATGGTCTGCTACCGAAAGTCGCAGTTCGACAAGTTGAAGGGCTTAGATATGGCTACGCAGATTTTAAAGGTGCAGGTTTGGTTCAAGAGACAGTACAATTACCAAAAGAATTATGGAAGAAGACTGATAGAGATCAATTTAAGTGGTTAAATGAAAAGATCGGTGGATTTAGAGAAGGGATGACTTGGCATCACACAGAAGTTCCAGGTAAAATGGAGTTAGTTCCATTTGGTATCCAT
>CAUVQK010000309.1:0-2588 GCA_963553705.1 uncultured Streptococcus sp. | reverse complement strand
AGAGTAGTGAATTATGGTAAAATAATGTGAAGTAAAAATGGAGATAGTGAATTAGCAAAGATTTAAATTATGGCTCAGTTATACTACAAATATGGCACGATGAATTCGGGCAAGACCATTGAAATTTTAAAAGTCGCCCACAATTATGAAGAACAAGGCAAGAGCGTGGTTATCATGACCTCGGCTGTTGATACCCGCGACGGTTTTGGTGTCGTTTCTAGTCGTATCGGTATGAAGCGGAATGCTATGGCTATTGAAGATCAGACGGATATTTTTGGCTATATCCAGCAGTTGTCTGAAAAGCCTTATTGCGTTTTGATTGATGAGGCTCAGTTCTTGAAACGCCATCATGTCTATGATTTAGCTAGAGTGGTGGATGAGCTAGATGTTCCGGTGATGGCTTTTGGTCTGAAAAATGATTTTCGCAATGAACTCTTTGAAGGCTCCAAACACCTCTTGCTCTTAGCTGACAAGATTGAGGAGATTAAAACCATTTGCCAATATTGCTCTCGTAAGGCTACCATGGTTTTACGGACTGATAACGGAAAGCCGGTTTATGACGGAGAGCAGATTAAAATTGGCGGTCACGAGACCTATATCTCAGTCTGCCGCAAGCACTATTTTAACCCCGATATTAAGTAATTCAATGACAGAATCAAAGGAGATGATGAAAAATCTATGAATATCTATGAACAGTTACAAGCGGTTGAAGATCGCTACGAAGAACTTGGTGAACTCCTAAGCGACCCAGATGTGGTCAGCCATACCAAGCGTTTTATGGAGCTTTCTAAGGAAGAAGCCAGCACCCGCGATACAGTGACGGCTTACCGCGAGTATAAGAAAGTCCTTCAAAACATCACTGACGCTGAAGAAATGATAAAAGACGCCTCTGGTGATGCCGACTTGGAGGAAATGGCCAAGCAGGAACTCAAGGATGCCAAGGCTGAAAAAGAAGAATACGAAGAAAAACTAAAAATCCTCCTTTTACCAAAAGATCCAAACGATGATAAGAATATTATCCTTGAAATCCGGGGTGCAGCGGGAGGAGATGAGGCGCAATTGTTTGCAGGAGACCTCTTGCAGATGTATCAAAAATATGCTGAAAGCCAAGGCTGGCGCTTCGAAGTCATGGAGGCTTCTTATAATGGTGTAGGTGGGATCAAGGAAGTGGTCGCTATGGTCTCAGGCCAGTCAGTCTACTCGAAACTCAAGTATGAATCTGGCGCTCACCGCGTACAGCGGGTTCCAGTAACCGAAAGCCAAGGTCGCGTTCACACCTCAACAGCAACTGTCTTGGTGATGCCAGAAATCGAAGAAGTAGAATACGACATTGATCCTAAAGATCTGCGGGTGGACATCTACCACGCTTCAGGTGCCGGCGGACAGAACGTCAATAAGGTTGCAACTGCGGTTCGTATTGTCCATCTTCCAACCAATATCAAGGTTGAAATGCAGGAAGAGCGTACTCAGCAGAAGAACCGAGATAAGGCTATGAAAATCATCCGAGCTCGTGTAGCAGACCACTTTGCTCAAATTGCTCAAGATGAGCAGGATGCAGAGCGCAAGTCCACAATTGGTACTGGTGATCGCTCAGAGCGGATTCGCACCTATAATTTCCCGCAAAATCGAGTGACAGACCACCGTATTGGTTTGACTTTGCAAAAGCTTGATACGATTTTAGCTGGCAAACTGGATGAAGTCGTTGACGCTCTGGTTCTCTATGACCAAACGCAAAAACTAGAAGAGCTGAATAAATAATGATGCTGGCTCAATATTTGGCTGAGCTAGAGCAGGAGCTGGTAGCAGCGGGAGAAGAAGCAGAAAGCCTGACTTTCGTTTATCGGGCTCTCAAGAATCTCTCCTTTACGGAATTTGTTCTCAAGCTTCGGACAGAAGTCAGCCAAGAAGATCGTGACCAGCTAAAAGCAATTCAAGAGCAGCTGCTTGCTCATAGGCCAGCCCAGTATATCATTGGGAGCAGTGACTTTCACGGCCTGGCTCTCAAGGTTGATGAGCGGGTTCTAATTCCTAGGCCTGAAACGGAGGAGCTGGTGGAGCTGATTTTGTTAGAAAATCCTGAAAGTTCTCTGTCTGTCTTGGATATAGGGACGGGTAGTGGAGCTATTGCTCTTGCATTGGCAAACGGCCGTCCAAACTGGCAAATTACTGCTTCTGATCTATCGGAAGACGCTCTTTCCTTGGCAACAGAAAATGCTCAGTCATGCGGACTCAGCCTCACTTTTGTCCAATCTGATTGCTTGGATGCAATTCAAGGAAAATTTGACATCATCGTCTCCAACCCGCCTTATGTTTCAGAAGCAGATAAGAATGAAGTTGGACTTAACGTTCTGACCTCAGAACCTTACATGGCCCTCTTTGCGGAGGAAGATGGCTATGCCGTCTATCGGAAAATAGCAGAGCAGGCAGGGGACTATCTGACAGATATAGGAAAAATCTATCTGGAAATTGGTTACAAGCAAGGAGACGGCGTCAAGGAATTGCTAGAAAAAAACTTCCCGAAAAAACGAATCCGAGTTCTGAAAGATCAATTTGGCAAAGATAGAATGGTGGCGATGGACAATGGATAA
>CAUVQK010000308.1:0-2588 GCA_963553705.1 uncultured Streptococcus sp. | reverse complement strand
TGAGCGACAAAGAACTCCAGCTTTTCAATCTTCTCTTCCAATTCTTTGATTTGTGATTCAATTTGAGACTCTGCACTAGAAAGAATCACCAGAGACTGCATGTGAGAAACGATATTAAATGTAGCAATAGACTTCATACGCTCTAAGAAAGATTCTTTGGCTTCAATAGCCTTTTTGACAGAGGCTAGCTGCTGCTCTCTCAATTCTTTTGTCTTCTTCATCTGATCTAGGTCGAGGTTTCCGTACTCAGCTACCTGAGCATCTGCAACTCTGTATGAATTTAACTCCGTTTGAATGTCGTCCACTGCTTCCTGTAGCTTCTTAATGGCAGGAATGATAATCTCTGAAAAGAGGCCCTTACCTGCTGTATAGGCTGCTCCCATGAGTTCTCCAGAGTCTAGGGTGGCTATCAGGTGGTCACAGCCCTGAGACAATCGGTCTGTCACCTCATTGGCCACTTGAATATTACTAGACATGGCCTCCATCAGCTGTGAAGACTCTGACGCACTGTACTTTACTCCCATGGTAAAGAGTTCCTTTCTTTCGTCAATTTTTCTCGATTTTCATCTAATTTTTGCTGAACTTTCCTTGTTTGTTTGGAAACATTGTCCAACTCCTGCTCTACGTAGCTATCTATTGTTTGCTGCAAGGCTTGGTTTTCTTCCCATATTTTACGATTGGTAGAACTAGTCTCTGATACGGAATCTATCAAGTTTTCTATTTGGGCATTCATAGTCCAAATATCTGTACGAAAATCCATTACCTTCTCTTCATAACGCCTTTTGAGAACTAAAAGATCTTCTTCTTGATTCTCAAGCTGAATGATTTGCTTATGTAATTGCTCACGTTTTTCTTGATTTTTATCTTTTATCATCAGTTGCTCCAACGTTGCGCTTGCTCTACATCACGCTTTTCAATTTTATAAGCTATATCAGGAAATTTATTAGCCTGAGCCAGGACAGCTGCGCTAAAGTCACTGACAGCCTGCAGCATTTGATTGCATGCTTGGCGGCCTGCTTCCATCCCAGCAATCTCTTTAGTATAGCTAAACTCTACCTGTTGATTTTGCTTGTCACTTGTATCTACCCCAACCAATTCACTGATAGCATTCTGAGCGGAAATAGTATCCGACTTGATTTTTCCCATAGTTCTAAAACTCCTTAGAAAATTCATTTGTTTTATAACAATTTTATCACGAGAATATTACGTAGATATTACAAAAGTCGATTTTTTCTTTTCACACTTCCTTGACATAAACCAACTCTTGGTCACTGGACAGATCAGGTCGGTAGGTGAAGCCTGCAAAGCTTAATTTCTTCATCTGTTCGACTTCCATCACTTGGTTAGTTATTAGAGCTGTTAAAAACTCACCACGCGCTTTTTTAGAAATGGTCGAATGGACTTTCAGCTTGCCGCCTCGGTCTTCCAGAAATTTAAAACCTATCATGCGCTGGCGGATTTCCTTGGAAAAAACTGTTTCAAACTCGCTGGACAGGAGAGAGAAAATCACCTCATCTTCTGCCAGAGCTTGGTCATAAGCTTCTTTCCAAAATGCCTTGAGACTCTTCCCATCTAACTTGAGTGGCATCATAAAGTCCAAGCGATGGGGCGCTATGGGCTCCAGGGCTGGGATGACACCGTAAAGCGCTGATGTGATAGAAAGATGCTTCTCAATATACTGAACTTCCTCCTTGGTGTAGTCCTGCCTCTTGATATGGCGGTACATGAGGCCATCAAAAAGATAAAGTGCTGGAGCATGCTGCGCAGTTCCTTCTCGCAAAGCCTGAATGGCTTGCCACTCTACCTCCGCTCTTTCTGGGGAAATTTTATAAAACGATGCCAAGCCAGCTACTGACATGGTTGCCAACTCATCCAACACAGCCTGAGTTTGTGCTGAAGGTGGATTCGGGATTGCAGATGGTGCGGTTAGATTCAACTCTTTCGCAGTTGGGATAAGAATTTTCATAGTTTCCTTCTTTCATTTAGTGAATATGGCGGACAACCCATTTACCCAAGGCTGTCTCTAGTAGATAGCTGCCGATGATGAAGCCTAGCAGATTGGTCAAGATATCACCCAAGTCAAAAATGCCAAGATGAAAGAAATATTGGCTCCCCTCAACCAGACTGATAGCCAAGGTAAAATAAGCCACATGTTTCCATGACAACTTGCAGAGAAAGCCCAGCGGGATGAACATAATGATATTCATGGTGGGTACCAGCTTATCTCCATAAATCCAATTATAGGTAAAAGACTGCAGGTCCAGACTAAAGCCCTGCCTACCGATATTTTTCAAAAAGAGAGCATAGAATAGAATGAGAAAATAGAGGGCATAACTGGCTAGCACCAGCCAACGAGGAATGTGCCGACTATAGAGGCCACGAATAAAAAGCGAGCTGATAGCTGTCAAAGTCAGGATGATAGAAGCTGGTATCAGCAGGTTCCACTCTGGCTGATTCTTGTAAAAGACGACGGCTACGTAGGCATAAAAAAAGCGCATATAGAGCCAAGACCAAAAAATCAGACTGCCTAGGAAGGCTGCCACATCAAAGATTGTTTGTTTTTTCATCTAAAACCTCCCTTTCTTCTT
>CAUVQK010000307.1:0-2595 GCA_963553705.1 uncultured Streptococcus sp. | reverse complement strand
GTCACCCATTGAGCTTCCCCGCCATTGAGATATTGATGAACATGGACGAAGACTATATTACCATCCTCAATGGTGCGAACAATTTTTATCTCACGCTCGGGATGGCGCTCAAAGAAATTTGCAAAGAAAGCCGCAAAACCTTCTTTCCCATCTGGCACACCTGTCGAGTGTTGGATGTAGGTATCCCCTACAGACTGAGCTTGAGCCTCGGCAACACGCCCATCTTGGATGGCATGAATGTATAGATTTTGCGCATTTTCAACTTGTTTTGACATGATTTATGCCTCGTTTTCTTTTAAATTTGCTAAGATGCGTTCCTGGTAACTTTCAAACTGACGAATTTCTTCCTCTGAGAAACCTTTATAGAAAATCTCATCCAACTTTTGACTGATACGATGACCAACTTCTTTCTGGGACCAACCTTGCTCCGTCAACTTGACATATTTTTTTCGCTTGTCTAAACCACACTGACTAAAGGTCACCAACCCCTGTTCTTCCAACTTTTTCAGCATAGTCGTCAGCGTATTATTGGCAAGTCCTGTCGCCAGCGCAATATCTGTGGCCGTCGCACAGCCCGTTTCACTATTCCATAAAACTGTGAGAATCTTGCCCTGTTCACTCCGATAAAGGGCTTCAGGATCCTGATTCAGTAACTTTTGAAAAATCCGCCCATTCAACAAACGAATATGATAAGCTACTAAATGACTATCTTTCATACTTCCTCCCAATTTATTTCTATATCGAATCGATTTTTGTTAATTGTAACATCTAAAATTACATCTGTCAAGAATTTTGTTCTATTTGGAAATAATTTAAAAAATCAGCATAGAAAAAAGCAGGTTAAACCTGCTTTAAAATCTAAAATTTATTGTTTCCGATTGATGTATCTGTTGAACAAAATGGTCATAATTTTCAGCTTCTTGAGGAATAAGAATGGACCACTTTTTCAAGAGTGCCCCGTAACCTGATAATTTACCTATGTCGTTATCAACAACCTTCTCCACACTTGGGAAAATAAGACCAGCTGTTTTAGCTTCTAAAATGTATGCATAGGAAATCAGTTGATATAAATCCTCACGATTGATTCCTTTTTCAGTAAATTCTAGCTTTTTATATTTAGCATCTAGTACGATTTTTAAATCTTTATGATAGAAGTCTGGATAAACCTTTCGAACATGACTGCTAAATACAGAAATCCCTTCCGTCTTTTCTTTATTTCGTGGATGAATAAAACCTTCTGGCAATAATGTCTGGACATACTCTTCCCAAAGCCAAGCAACATCAAAGAGAACACCGTGTATTTTTTGCTCTTGAAGTCCTAAACCGTGCTTTTCTCTACTTAGAATCAACAGACAGAGTTCATGTAATTTTCTATATTCTCGAAAATAGGCATGGCGGACGGGTTTAGTTTGATTTAGTCTGATAATCTTAACACGATTAGCTAGTTTATAAGAAGGGGTTACACGATTAATTTCAGCTATAGTTTCACGATTACTATCGAATAGTGCTCTAAAACTTTTTTGATTCTTAATGTACTCAATCGTATGCCGAATCAACTGCATCAATGGATTATCATAAGCAAACTCTCTAGTAGTGTAGGAAATATTTCCTATAAAAGGAACATTTTTCTTAAGATGATTTCCTACATCAATCGCTCCCTTTACATGGCTATCATTATGGAAAAACCTCTGGTATTCCTTATAAATCCCTTTTCTCAAAGCCACTTGCAGATATTTTGGAAAGAGGTAAACCAATAGTTGATAGAGTTTATCTTCGCTAGATAAACCAACATCCAAATTAGTGAGATTGATATTGAGGACCTTCTGCAAGAGATAATGTAAAAAATAGTCGTTATTAGCATTTGAAAAACGAGAGGAAATCGTTAATCTTTCCTGACCGTAACCCAGAAAACCAATCACATTTCCTGTCTTAATGTTCTGATTTACAGTTTCAAAAATTCTATGGTCCTTGTCCAAGTCAGAAATATTTTTCAAGTCATTTGGGAAAATGAAAATACTATCCTCTTGAGAAAGGCTTTCTAAAGTTCTATCTAAAAGTACCTGACTAATTTTTGGATAGATTTCAACAAAATCCTCTTTTTTTATAAGTTGCTGATTATCTGTTATCCGTATCGTCATTTCCATCGCTTTCATTGTCACCAGTTATTGACTGATTGGTTCGCTCGTTACTTGTCTTATCAAATGCCTTTTTCAAAGTTTCCAAAGTTTCAACCTCTTCATAAGAACCTCGCAAGTAGTCCTCTAGGAGCGGCTTAATATAATCAGACCAGAGCAATTCATAGTCAAAGTCTACTTCCTGCAATTTAAGGAAATAACTTGGTCCAACATGGTAATGACTATTGAGCTCTTCTACATTTTCTATAGCAGCATTCAAGTTTCTTAGACGCATTTTCGCTTCTTCAGCACCATCTCCAAGAAGTTTATCAAGCATTCCAAGCTGACTTTCAGCCGTAATTTCAACAAAACGAAAACGACGGCGCATGGCAAAATCAAAGGTATCCACCGAACGGTCAATATCATTCATCGTTCCGATGATGTAGACATTTTCAGGAGTATAAAACTTCTCATTAGTTTG
>CAUVQK010000306.1:0-2597 GCA_963553705.1 uncultured Streptococcus sp. | reverse complement strand
AGTCCGCCACAATGGTAATGACATTATCTGCAATTTCAATGATTCCGCCGTTGACCGCAATCCAGTCGATATGCTTGTCATCATCAACCCGGCGTACTTTGACCTGATCTACTTCTAAAACAGCGATGGTGTTGATGTGACGAGGTAAAATCCCCAACTCACCATCAATGGTCTTTACGGAAACAAATGCAGCATGGTGATCATAAATAAGACCATCCGGTGTCACGATTTGTACTGTCATTTGAGCCATCATTCACCTCTTAGAATCCCATTTTCTCAGCCTTGGCCAATACATCCTCGATGGAGCCCACACCACGGAAGGCGTCTTCTGGCAGCTTATCATGCTTACCTTCAAGGATTTCCTTGAAGCCACGAACCGTTTCAGCAACTGGTACATAAGAGCCTGGCTGGCCGGTAAACTGCTCTGCCACATTGAAGTTCTGTGATAGGAAGAACTGGATACGCCGTGCACGCGCAACCAAAGTCTTCTCATCATCTGACAACTCATCCATACCAAGGATAGCAATGATGTCCTGCAATTCATGATAACGTTGCAAGACCCGCTTAACCTCTGCTGCCACTGCATAGTGCTCTTCTCCGACAATCTCTGGTGAAAGGGCACGAGAGCTGGAAGCGAGTGGATCCACAGCTGGATAAATCCCCAGCTGAACCAATTTCCGTTCTAGGTTGGTCGTAGAGTCCAAGTGAGCAAAAGCTGTCGCTGGTGCTGGGTCAGTATAGTCATCCGCTGGTACATAGATAGCCTGGATGGAAGTAACGGAACCTTTCTTGGTCGATGTAATCCGCTCCTGTAACTGTCCCATTTCTGTCGCAAGTGTTGGTTGGTAACCAACGGCTGATGGCATGCGGCCCAAAAGGGCAGACACTTCCGAACCAGCCTGCGTAAAGCGGAAGATGTTGTCAATAAAGAGCAGCACATCCTGACCTTCCACATCACGGAAATATTCCGCGATGGTCAGTCCGGTAAGAGCAACCCGCATCCGAGCTCCTGGCGGCTCATTCATCTGACCAAAGACCATAGCGGTCTTTTCGATAACGCCAGACTCTTTCATTTCCCAGTAGAGGTCATTCCCTTCACGCGTCCGTTCACCAACACCTGTGAAGACAGAAATCCCACCGTGCTCTTGGGCAATGTTGTGGATCAATTCCTGAATCAGGACTGTCTTCCCAACTCCGGCACCACCAAAGAGACCGACTTTCCCACCTTTCAGATAAGGAGCTAGCAGGTCGATAACCTTGATCCCTGTTTCCAAGATTTCTGATGAAGTCGATAGTTCATCAAAGGTCGGTGCCTTTTTATGAATCGGCTGGCGCTCTGCATCTTCTGCAAAAGGCGCATCCAAGTCAATAGTATCCCCAAGGACATTGAACACCCGGCCCAGAGTTTCCTTGCCGACCGGCACAGAAATCGGACGACCAGTATCCAAGACCTCCAAACCACGCGTCAAACCATCGGTAGACTCCATGGCAATGGTCCGCACCACACCGTCACCAAGCTCAAGAGCTACTTCAAGGACGATTTTTGATTTTTTCTCATCATTTTTATAGACTACAAGTGCATTATTTATCTCAGGTAGCTTGTCTCCGGCAGCAAACGCAACGTCTACGACCGGCCCGATAACCTGAGCAATTTTGCCTGAGCTCATGTTTTTTCCCTCGTTTAATTTCTAATTCATTTGTGGCCTTATTCCAGGGCACTTGCACCCGCCACGATTTCAGTAATTTCCTGCGTAATGGCTGCCTGCCGAGCGCGGTTGTACTGAATAGTCAAATCACTGATGACTTTTTTAGCATTGTCTGTCGCTGTCTGCATAGCAGTCATACCGGCAGCATTTTCAGCCGTCTTGGCATCAATAATGGCACCGTAAATCATACTCTCTGCAAACTGGGGCAGTAGTTGATCCAAGATAGAATCCCGACTGGATTCCAGTTCCAGATTCAGCGTATAATCTTCATCAGCTTCATTGGGGTCCAAGTCAATAATTGGCAGCATCTGCTCCACCCGCATCTGACTGGTCAGACTGTTGACATGGTGGTTATAGCAGACATAGAGCTCATCAAAGAGCTCATTCTGATACATCTCAATGGTCTTGCTAATGATTTTACGGACCTCATCAAAGCTAGGCTGGTCGGCTAAACCACGCAGTTCATAAACTGGCTGAATACCCCTAGCTCGGAAGAAATCAGCACCGACACTTCCGATACAGATGACTTCAAAGTCCTCTCCAGTCGGATGGTACTCAGCTTTCAGCTCCATCAAAGCTTTGAGAATGGTCGCATTGTAGCCACCTACCAGACCGCGGTCAGAAGTAATGACGATATAGGCTGATTTCTTGACTGGCCGACTGATTAACATCGAGTGATGACGGGCATTTTCTGCCTCGTGGCCATGCAGCATATCCGTAACCAACTTACGCACTTTCTGGGCATAGACCTGAAAGTTTTTAGCTGCTTCCTCAGACTTTCCCAACTTAGCAGCAGAAACCATCTGCATGGCATTGGTAATTTGACTGGTGTTTTTCGTGGATGCAATTTTATTTTTAATATCATTTAATGAAACTGCCATCTGACACCTC
>CAUVQK010000305.1:0-2603 GCA_963553705.1 uncultured Streptococcus sp. | reverse complement strand
TTTCAAACAAAAGATAAAAAGTCAGAACTATATTTATAGTCCCGACACTCCGTTGGAATATACCTCACACAAATATTTTCTTTAGCTAAAAACTATCTTATCCCACCTTTTCTCCAAAGCTGAATCTTCCAGCTATAACCAGCCTTTCTCTTGCCCGATTCGGACGGCTTCTGTTCGATTTTCAGCATCTAGCTTGGTCAAAATAGCAGACATATAGTTACGAACCGTTCCATTTGACAGGTAGAGTTTTTCAGCAATTTCTTTATTGGACAGGCCAGTCGCCGCAGCTTGCAGGACTAGCCTCTCCTGCTGAGAGAGAGGGTTCCTACTGGTCATTAGCACCTCCATCAATTCCGGCGAATATTCCTTTTGCCCATCTAGAACGGTATGGATGGTCTTCATCAAATCCGCAATGCTGCGCTCTTTGAGCACATAAGCATCTACATCTGCCTTAACAGCTCGCTCAAAGTAGCCCAGTCGCTTAAAGGTTGTGACGATGATGACCTTGATGTTCGGTCGATTTGCCTTGACCCATTCGAGAACGTCTAAGCCGGTCTGGTGGGGCATTTCCACGTCCAAAATAGCTACATCAAGAGTTTCTGACTTGAGACAGTCAATGGCCTTCTGCCCATCCGCGGCCTGATAGACTTCTTTGACATCTGGCTGCAGCTGCAAGAGCTGAGCTAGAGCATCTCTCAGCATACTTTGATCTTCTGCTAACAAAAGTTTCATGCTTCCTTCCCTCCGTATGGCAATTCAATCCGAATCCATGTTGGATCTTGGCTGCTAAGAATCTCAAGCCTTCCTGACAAGGCAGACAGTCGCTCTCGAATACTATGCAACTCCCGACCAGTCAGCTTTTGAAAACCACAACCATCATCCTGAATGTCTAAAATAAGCTTTTCATCTTTCTTCACCAAAGAAAAATTGCTCTTTTTAGCCTTGGCATGCTTAATAATATTGGTAGCAGCCTCCAGCAAAATCATACTGATTGTTGACTGCTGACTCGGTGGGATACTGGCAACATTGAGCTGGTTATCTATTTTTACCTGAACGCCGCTCATCTCCAGCATGGCTCGAATGGTCACTAGTTCCTCGTCCAGCGTCCGATTCTTTAGATCGTTAATAATCCGCCGAACATCAGCCATGGACTTCTTGCTGATCTCTTGCACTTCCTGCAGTTCTTTTGCTGCCTTTTCATAGGCTTCCATCTGCAAAAACTGCTGAGCTAGCTCCGCCTTAACACTGAGCATAGCAAAGGTATGTCCTAGACTATCATGTAAGTCACGGCCAATCCGATTGCGCTCATTTTCTGCTAGAAAGAGATTCAGCTGGGCATTTTGTTTGGTCTTTTCTTCCTTGATTCGCTCGGTCGTCTGAATCCGATGGAGACCAAAGGTCAAACCATCCGAAAAGAGAAAAGTGACAATAAAGAAGAGTAGTTCTGCTGGACCAACATTACCCATCAAATAATTAGTCAGCACAATAGCAGGCTGCAAATCAATAAAGGTCCAAAAACGCCAGGATTTAAAAGAAATATCATCTAGTTCGTAAATAAGCAGATTAGATAGATAAAAAATGTACCAGGTAAAACCTGTATTTAGCCAGACAGAACCATAATATATGTAAGCAATCAAGAGCCACCAAGAAAAAAACTGGATAAGGCGATGGTTACTTAACAAGACCGCATAGTAAGCCGCAACAAAAATAGCTGTCCAGAACAAGAGGAAAAGCGGGTATTCCCCGCTAATCACTCCCGCAACTGGAAAGATGATAAAGACCAGCGCAATATGAAACATATAGTGGACTTGTTTAAGTTTTTCCCACATGAATTTATTTTACCTCAATTCGCTTTTTGAGTTGTAGCACAAGAATGCTGACTAAAACTGTATAAATCAGAACAATCAAAGCGGCCTTGCCATTAAACTGATGGTGTTCTAGATAAGAAGACACGACCTGCATCAGTTGATAACTTGGCGTCAGCTTACCGATTGATTGGAGCCATTTTGGAAACATAGTCAGAGGGAACCATAGACCGCCTAGAACAGCTAGCGCCATATAGACGATATTGCCTACAACAGACATGAGCTGAGCACTTGGCAAGAGGCTGACCAAGACCCCCATGGCAATAAAGACCACACTTCCTACCAGAAGTATCAAGGCAATAAGAAGCCAGTCCACCATTGGCAGATTAACCCCGCGAACAAAATGCCCAATCGAGAAGACTACGATGATAGAAAGCATAAAAGTCAACAGCGTACTGCAAAGCTTTGATATATAATATTTTACCATAGAAATCGGCGAGTGCTGAATCATTTTTTGCCAGTTATTATTTTTATCAGACTGCAAAGTGCTTGGAATGCTAAAGAAGGCACTAGACATGATACTAAAAACAGTCATTGAGAAGAGGTAGCCTTGAAGCACAAGATCAGGCGTATCACTTCCAGACATCATTCCTGAGAAAATCAGATAAAAGACGCTGGGCAGACCGATAGAGAGCAGATAATAAGCCGCCTGCCGTTTCATTAAAATTACCTCAATCTTCATGAGACTTGCCATATTTTTCATGATTACTCTCCTATTCTTGTGTCGTTTCAAAAATA
>CAUVQK010000304.1:0-2616 GCA_963553705.1 uncultured Streptococcus sp. | reverse complement strand
AAATAAAAAAGAAAGAGTTATAATATAGTCAAGAAAACTCAGAGATTCAAAAGCGGGGGGTAGAAAGTAGCTATAGAAAGATGCTAGCTCTATCACAGACTTCCGCTTTGAATGGCCGAGAATATAGCATTCAAGAACAAGGGAGGCAGTCTTATGCCTACATATATCAAAGCAGATCAATTTTTCTATCCTCAGGGAATCCGTCAGGGCGGTTATTTAGAGCTGATTGACGGCAAATTTGGCAAGCTGGTGCAGTCTGTTCCGCAGGATGCAGAAGTCATAGACTACAGCGGCTACTCGATTGCACCAGGTCTGGTGGATACTCACATTCATGGCTTCGGCGGTGTTGATGTCATGGACAATAACATCGAAGGAACTCTTCATACCATGAGTGAGGGTCTCTTGACTACCGGTGTGACCAGCTTTTTACCAACAACCCTGACCTCATCCTATGAGCGGCTCTTAGCAGTAACTGAAAATATCGGTGCGCGCTATCAAGAAGCCAGCGGAGCCAAGATTCGCGGTCTCTATTTTGAAGGGCCTTACTTCACCGAGAAGTATAAGGGTGCCCAAAATCCGGCCTATATGAAAGATCCTAGCATGGATGAGTTTCGTGCTTGGCAAAAGGCCGCAAATGGCTTGCTCAATAAAATTGCTCTCGCGCCAGAGCGTGATGGCGTAGAGGAATTTGTCCGCACGCTGACTAATGAAGGCGTGACTGTTGCACTGGGGCACTCTAACGCAACCTATGATGAAGCCAAAACTGCGGTCGAAGCAGGTGCTAGCGTCTGGGTGCATGCCTATAACGGTATGCGGGGCTTGACCCACCGGGAGCTGGGCATGGTTGGTGCCATGTACGAGTTGCCCCACACCTATGCGGAGCTGATTTGTGACGGCCACCATGTGGATCCTAAAGCCTGTGACATCTTGCTCAAGCAGAAGGGGCATGAAAATATTGCTCTCATTACTGACTGTATGACCGCAGGAGGCCTTGAAGATGGTGACTACATGCTGGGAGAATTTCCAGTGGTTGTGGCGGAAGGAACAGCTCGGCTCAAGTCAACGGGCAATCTAGCTGGCTCTATCCTCAAGCTCAAGGACGGATTGAAAAATGTGGTCAAATGGGGCATTGCCAATCCTCATCAGGCAGTCATGATGACTAGCCTGATTCCGGCAAAATCCGTCCATATTGATGATGTCTGCGGACAGATCAAGGAAGGCTATGATGCTGACTTTATCGTTTTAGATAAAGATTTAGAGCTGGTAGCTACTTATCTTGATGGTCAAGAACGATTCCATGTATGAGAACCGCAGGTATTTTAAATTAGTCTCCTTATATTTTTCAGAAAGAGCAGGGAAACCTGTTCTTTTTGATTGGCAAGCTAGTTGATAGCCTTCTCCTAGATTTGAATTGCTTTCTTAGGCGTGATATAATGAAACTATAATGTAAACAGGAGTAAGCTATGAAACGAATTGATGCGAAATTTTTGATAATGGGACTTGTTTTACTGCTGGCCGGACTGATGTTTGGACGAATCTTAATCCTTGTCGCAGGAGTAGCTTTCATTATCTATAGCTTTTTCAGTAAAGGCATGGAGCCGACCAAGGAAAATATCTTCAAACCCAAACCAATACTGAAGAAAAAGGAAAAGAAGTAAGCAGTTCTGCTCTTGTAATCACTGTAGCAGCTACCTTGCTGAAGGCAGTAGATGGAACTTATAAAGGAGACATTAGATGAGAGAATATCTTTTGAACAATGGTGTTGGCATTCCGGTACTGGGCTTCGGTACTTGGAAGGCTCAGGATGGTGAAGAAGCCTATCAAGCGACATTAGCCGCTCTTAAGGCAGGCTATCGGCATATTGACACGGCGGCTATCTATAAGAACGAAGAGAGTGTCGGACGGGCAATCAAGGACAGCGGCATTCCGCGGGGAGAGCTCTTCATCACGACCAAGCTTTGGAATGACATTCATACTTACGAGGAAGCTCAAGAGGCCTTTGCTGCCTCAATGGAGCGGTTGGGACTGGACTATCTGGATCTCTACCTCATCCACTGGCCGAATCCCAAACCCCTGAGGGAAAACGATGCTTGGAAAAAGCGCAATGCCGAAGTCTGGCGGGCTATGGAAGATCTTTATAATCTCGGAAAGATTCGAGCGATTGGCGTCAGCAATTTCCTGCCTCATCACTTAGAAGCCTTGCTTGAAACAGCACGTATGACTCCTGCAGTCAATCAAATCCGCCTGGCTCCAGGTGTCTATCAGACAGAGGCGGTGAACTTCTGCCGTGAGCATGAGATTTTACTGGAAGCTTGGGGACCATTTGGTCAAGGTGAGCTCTTCCAAAATCCAGCCGTGCAGGCTGTGGCAGATAAGTATGGCAAGACCATTGCCCAAGTCGCTTTAGCTTGGAGTTTGCAGGAAGGCTTCCTGCCCCTGCCTAAGTCGGTCACTCCGAGCCGGATTGCCAGCAATCTGGACTGCTTTGACATCGAGCTAGACGCTGCTGATATGGAACTTCTCAAGAGTTTATCAGTTGAATATGGGGCACCAGATCCGGATAATAAGGATTTTTAGATGAAAATCCTAAACAGGAAATTGCTCGATACTAGTTTC
>CAUVQK010000303.1:0-2618 GCA_963553705.1 uncultured Streptococcus sp. | reverse complement strand
TCTTTATATTAATTGATAGAGGAGTTCTTGATGAAAACAGATATTGAAATTGCTCAAAGTGTTGAATTGCAGCCTATTGTTGATGTGGTGAAAAAAGTCGGCATCGACTATGATGACTTAGAACTATATGGTAAGTATAAGGCCAAGCTGAGCTTTGATAAGATTCGCGAGGTTGAAAAAAATCCTGTCGGCAAGCTGATTTTGGTAACAGCGATTAATCCAACTCCTGCTGGGGAAGGTAAGTCTACCATTACCATTGGACTAGCTGACGCGCTCAACAAAATTGGCAAGAAGACTATGATTGCCATTCGTGAACCATCTCTGGGGCCGGTAATGGGGATTAAAGGAGGAGCTGCTGGTGGCGGTCACGCGCAGGTTCTACCGATGGAAGACATTAACTTGCATTTTACTGGTGATATGCATGCCATCACGACAGCCAATAATGCCCTGTCAGCTCTTATCGATAATCATCTTCATCAGGGAAATGCACTGGGAATCGATCAGCGTCGTATTATCTGGAAGCGGGTTGTTGACCTAAATGACCGGGCTCTTCGCCATGTGACCGTTGGCTTAGGAAGTCCTGTCAATGGTATTCCGCGCGAAGATGGTTTTGACATTACGGTTGCATCTGAAATCATGGCGATTCTTTGCTTAGCTACGGATATTGAAGATTTGAAAAAGCGCTTGGCTAACATTGTCATCGGTTATCGCTATGACCGCTCACCAGTCTATGTTCGTGACCTTGAGGTAGAAGGAGCCTTGGCTTTAGTCTTGAAAGATGCGATTAAGCCAAATCTAGTTCAGACTATTTACGGGACACCAGCCTTTGTTCATGGCGGACCATTTGCTAATATTGCCCATGGCTGTAACTCTGTTTTGGCGACTGGCACAGCGCTGCGCTTGGCTGATTATACAGTGACTGAAGCAGGATTTGGTGCAGATCTTGGTGCTGAAAAATTCTTAGATATTAAAACACCAAACTTGCCAACTTCTCCAGATGCAGTCGTAATTGTAGCAACCTTGCGCGCCCTCAAGATGAATGGTGGAGTAGCTAAGGATGCACTTACAGAAGAGAATGTTGAGGCGATTCGAGCTGGTTTTGCTAATCTCAAGCGGCACGTTGAAAATATCCGTAAGTTCGGTATTCCAGTGGTAGTAGCCATCAATGAATTTGTCTCTAACACGGCTGCTGAAATTACTGCGCTTAAGGAACTTTGTGCAGAAATTAAGGTTCCAGTTGAGCTTGCTAGTGTATGGGCTGATGGCGCTGAAGGTGGTGTGTCTTTGGCTGAGACTGTAGTCAAAACCATTGATGAAGAACCTGCTCGTTACACTCGTCTCTATGATAATAATCTTTCGATTGAAGAAAAAATAGAGAAAATTGTCAGAGAAATCTATCGTGGTTCAAAAGTGAACTTTGAGAAAAAAGCGCAGACTCAAATTCGAGAAATTGTCAAAAACGGCTGGGACAAGCTGCCAATCTGCATGGCTAAAACACAGTATAGCTTCTCAGACAATCCTGCTGCTCTGGGCGCGCCAGAAAATTTCGAAATTACCATTCGTGAATTGGTACCAAAACTTGGGGCAGGCTTTATCGTCGCTTTGACAGGAGATGTCATGACCATGCCAGGATTGCCAAAACGCCCTGCAGCGCTCAATATGGATGTGGCAGCAGACGGCACAGCGATTGGTCTATTTTGATCTTGGTCTAAAAGGCTCTTTACGAGTCTTTTTTTGGTATAATAGTGAAAATAATGAGAATAGAATATGGAGTCAAAATGAACATTAGATTTGCAACACCATCAGACGCTGCGACCTTGCTTGCTATTTATGCGCCTTATGTAGAGAATACAGCCATCACTTTTGAATATGAAGTACCGACCATTGAGGATTTTGCAAATAGGATTGAGAAAACATTGGAAAAATATCTTTATCTGGTAGCGGAAGAAGACGGTTTAATTTTAGGCTATGCCTATGCTTCGACTTATTATGGGCGTGCAGCCTATGATTGGGCGGTGGAATTATCCGTCTATGTCAGTCAAGATGCTAGAGGAAAAGGAGTCGGCAGTAAGCTTTACGATGCTTTGGAAGAAATGTTAGAGCAGATGGGTTATATCCATTTTCTAGCCTGTATTTCTTTGCCAAATGAGGCTAGTCTGGCTTTGCATATAAAAATAGGTTATCAGCAGGTGGCGCATTTCCCTAAAATTGGCTATAAATTCGAGCGTTGGCATGACATTGTTTGGCTGCAAAAGTCCTTAGACAAGCAAGCTGCCCCCATCAAACTTTTAAAAGAAATGGAGTGGAAATGATGAAAAAGAAATACCTATTAATAGCTCTTTTAAGCATTGGTCTTTTGACCTTGACCGGTTGTCAGGCCATTGAAAATTGGTTTAAAAATGCTAATGAGGAATGGTTGGGGTTGGACATGACGGTTCGCACCTATGATGAGAATTCCCAACTCATTGACCAGATGTCGGGCAAGTCACTATCCATCTCGCGTAACGAGGAGTTTGATTCAGTTGATGCGGAAGGAAATTCCAAGGAGGACTCTTCTGTGCTAAAAATCACCTTGGGTAAGTATGAGATTGACCATGTGGGCTCTTCCTTGATTGCAG
>CAUVQK010000302.1:0-2623 GCA_963553705.1 uncultured Streptococcus sp. | reverse complement strand
AACGCAATGTTTACGGTTGAACTTGAAAATGGACATCAGATTTTAGCAACAGTTTCTGGTAAAATTCGTAAAAACTATATTCGTATTTTAGCGGGAGACCGTGTGACTGTAGAAATGAGTCCTTATGATTTGACACGTGGACGGATCACATACCGCTTTAAATAATCGAAAAACTTGGAGGGAAAAAATGAAAGTAAGACCATCGGTCAAACCAATTTGCGAATACTGTAAAGTTATTCGTCGTAATGGTCGTGTTATGGTAATTTGCCCAGCAAATCCAAAACACAAACAACGTCAAGGATAAGATAGAAAGGAGAAAAAATGGCTCGTATTGCTGGAGTTGACATTCCAAATGACAAACGTGTAGTCGTTTCACTGACTTATGTGTACGGTATCGGACTTCCAACTTCTAAGAAAATCTTGGCAGCTGCTGGAGTTTCAGAAGATATTCGTGTAAAAGATCTTACAATCGAACAAGAAGACGCTATCCGTCGTGAAGTAGATGCGATTAAAGTTGAAGGTGACCTTCGTCGTGAAGTAAACTTGAACATCAAACGTTTGATGGAAATCGGTTCATACCGTGGAATCCGTCACCGTCGTGGACTTCCTGTCCGTGGACAAAACACTAAAAATAACGCCCGCACTCGTAAAGGTAAAGCTGTTGCGATTGCAGGTAAGAAAAAATAATATAAGGAGGTAAAAAGTCTTGGCTAAACCAACACGTAAACGTCGTGTGAAAAAGAATATCGAATCTGGTATTGCTCATATTCACGCTACATTTAATAACACTATTGTTATGATTACTGATGTGCATGGTAACGCGATTGCTTGGTCATCTGCTGGAGCTCTTGGATTTAAAGGTTCTCGTAAATCTACACCATTTGCTGCCCAAATGGCATCTGAAGCAGCTGCTAAATCTGCACAAGAACACGGTCTTAAATCAGTTGAAGTTACTGTAAAAGGTCCAGGTTCTGGTCGTGAGTCAGCTATTCGTGCTCTTGCTGCCGCTGGTCTTGAAGTAACAGCTATTCGTGATGTGACTCCTGTACCACACAATGGTGCTCGTCCTCCAAAACGTCGCCGTGTATAATCACCAACAATTACACTGCTTTTCGTTTAAGAGGGAGTTAACCAAATGATTGAGTTTGAAAAACCAAATATAACAAAAATTGATGAAAATAAAGATTATGGCAAGTTTGTAGTAGAGCCGCTTGAGCGTGGCTATGGTACAACGCTGGGAAATTCTCTTCGCCGTGTGCTTTTGGCTTCACTTCCAGGTGCTGCTGTTACTTCAATTAATATTGAAGGTGTTTTGCACGAGTTTGATACGATTTCCGGTGTCCGTGAAGACGTGATGCAAATTATTCTGAACGTCAAAGGAATTGCTGTAAAATCTTACGTCCAAGACGAAAAGATTATTGAACTGGATGTTGAAGGACCAGCAGAAGTAACTGCCGGAGACATTTTGACAGACAGTGATATTGAAATTATAAACCCTGATCATTATCTCTTTACAATCGGAGAAGGCGCAAGCTTTAAGGCAACGATGACTGTCAACAGTGGTCGTGGTTATGTGCCTGCTGATGAGAATAAGAAAGATGATGCACCAGTGGGAACACTTGCGGTGGACTCTATCTATACGCCAGTGACAAAAGTTAATTACCAAGTTGAGCCAGCTCGTGTTGGTAGCAACGATGGTTTTGACAAACTAACCCTTGAAATTTTAACGAATGGAACAATTATTCCAGAAGATGCTTTGGGACTTTCAGCCCGCATCCTTACGGAACATTTGAATCTCTTCACTAATCTGACAGAAGTAGCTATCGCTGCAGACGTTATGAAGGAAGCAGAAAAGACTTCTGATGACCGCATTTTGGAACGGACCATCGAAGAATTAGATTTGTCAGTTCGCTCATACAACTGTTTGAAACGTGCAGGTATCAATACTGTATTTGATTTGACAGAGAAATCTGAGCCTGAAATGATGAAAGTTCGTAACTTGGGACGCAAGAGTCTGGAAGAAGTAAAAGTTAAACTTGCTGATTTCGGTCTGGGGTTAAAAAACGATAAATAAAGGAGGAATACATGGCTTACCGTAAACTAGGACGCACTAGCTCACAACGTAAAGCAATGCTTCGCGATTTGACTACTGATTTGCTGATCAACGAATCAATCGTGACAACTGAAGCTCGTGCTAAAGAAATCCGTAAAACAGTTGAAAAAATGATTACATTGGGCAAACGTGGAGACTTGCACGCTCGTCGTCAAGCAGCAGCTTTTGTACGCAATGAAATCGCATCAGAAAACTATGATGAAGCAAAAGAAAAGTATACCACAACTACTGCTCTTCAAAAATTGTTCTCTGAGATTGCACCTCGTTATGCAGAGCGCAATGGTGGATATACTCGTATCCTGAAAACTGAACCGCGCCGCGGAGATGCTGCGCCAATGGCAATCATCGAATTAGTATAAGATCATCAATCTTTGTTGAGTGTTATGATGATGGAATAGATGCTCTATTCTTAGTCTAGCTCTGGTCTACCGCTAGGATTTTTTCCTAGCGGGAACACTCATCATATAGGTGATAATAGGTAGACGCTTGTTTACGAAATTGCTTTTAAGA
>CAUVQK010000301.1:0-2626 GCA_963553705.1 uncultured Streptococcus sp. | reverse complement strand
TTCGCAAAAGGCATTGACTACTACTGAAAAAAGTAGTATAATAAATACATAAGGTTGAGGTAAGCCCTCAGCTAAAAGAAAGGAGGAGCCTGATGGCTAAGCACGACAAAAAGCCACTTGATAAAAAGTACGAGGTAACCATTGAACTAAACCTATACATACTTAAAATCAAGTGGACCATAAAGTGGGAAGCATAGCTTCCCCTCCCCCTTTGGGGGATATGCTTAGTATATCATAAAAGACAACGAAAATGAAGAACCTTAAGATGAAATTAAAGGTAGAGCGCACCAAACCAGATTGGAAAGCTTTGCTAGGTTGGTTAGTCCTAGCGTTGCTAATCTGGTGGCTGACTAGATAAGGAGCAGAAGTATGAAAGCAGACCTTGAAAAAATTAAGTGGCTTTTTGAGAACGTCACGAATTACAGAATCAGCAAGGAGATATGCGTATCCCAGACAACGCTAGGCCCTCTTCGAAACGGCGAACGGCCATTGACTGGGATGCGTCTAGGACTAGCCATTAAACTGACAGAGCTGGCAGAGAAATTGCAAAAGGAGATCTAGGAACATGTGGACCGAAGCAGAAAAGCAAAGACTAACCAAATATGCCGCTGGAGAGTACGCGTCCATCTGCGAATGGTCCGCTTATATAGCTACTCCTAACGCGTTCAAATTGCCACATCCTGATTGGACAGTCGATAGCGTGAGCAGCGATGATAAAGCACTTGTGGCTAAAATCCATGGTGCTATTGCTAGTCAACCAGTCTCAACATCTCCACTATATCGTTTTGAGCGAGCATTCCACAACGAAGACTTGTACGGCAACAGCCAAGAAGGTGACCTCATCACATTGCCCATCCGCTCAACTTCTCGCATTGACTTAATGTCAAAGATTGACCGTCAAGAAGGCGTTCAAGGACTGGAAAAGGACGACTACTACACGAACCCAAACGGAAACGACTATCGATTCATCGAGTACCGTTTCTTATCGTCTAAGAGCTTGGACATCTCAGCATACGCGCCGGAGGTTTATGCTGATCAGGCGGAAGAGTTAGTGGCTGGCACATACCGAATTGTAAAAATAGAAAATAAAGCGCGTCGTTACGGCGAGTTCGAAGAAACTCGTGTAAGCTATGCTGAGCTTGTTGAACGCGAAGGTCTGACAGTTGAAAATCGTGTAAGCAAGAAGGGAAACGAGATTGTCGCTTTCGAATACAACGGAAAGCCAATGACATGCCCAGCAGATAAGATGGACACAACATTCGTCACTGAAGTAAAGGCTGTCCCTAACCAGTTGCAACGCAAGGTCGTTTACCTCGAGTGGTCAAGCGACCTGCGGTAAGTTCGTCTCAAAATTATTGCTCATCTAAATGCGCACCACCTGTGCACAAAATGCCTATAAACGTTGGTAAATCAATATACCAAATACCCTCCTGGGATGTAAAGCGAAAAATCCTCTCTTGGACTCAGGTCCGGGAGAGGATTTTTTGCTTGATAATCTATGTGAAACAAAAAAGAAGCCAGCTAACGCCGACTCCCATAAACCCGATAAAGCGGGCCAAGGACGAACCTTGTTTCCTTACCTATATGTTAGCACTCTCGAACTAAGAAGTCAATACATGTCTTTAGAAAAGCAAAAAATTTTGGAATTGCTGAGCTATCTTGATAGAGTGACAGGTTGCAATTATATTTATCAAGTATAACTTTTCCTTCATGAAATCTTCTATTCTTCAGTTCACGAGAACACATACGTGAATGCACATAGAATAGGTTAACAGTATCTAAAAATTTTCGGTAATGGATAATACTTTTCTTTATGTTCATGTTTTGAGCAAATGTGCTTGATGGTGCATCAGGACGTTTTAGTCTGAGGCTTTTGTCGAACAGATTGATAAGAAAGACATTATTATGGGCACATGTATTTCGAACGTTTTTGATAAATTTGAACTGTTTAGTGTAACCTGTTCTTTGATGTGGGTACTTATTAAAGTACAGATCTGAAAGCATGATGAGTGTGCCGAAATCAATAATTTCTAAGAATACCCAAACAGAGATATGCGCACGTTTAGAAAACATGTCCTTTTTATAGGAGCTACGCTCGATGCGATTAATTATTTCATCATATTTTTGAGGGTGAGCAGTTTTGAACTCTTCCACAATAGAGTAACCGTCTTCGCATGGGTTCTCAGTAATTAAAGACATGAGATGAGTCTTCGCAGCATGTTCGACATCAAGGCACATATCAAGCAGAAATTCTCGTAAATAGGTGTCAATTGAAGCAGAGACAAGTAAGGCGTCAAAGCTTAGGTTACGATATTTTCCATCATTAGACTTAGGGAAGTTCTTTCGGTAGCTTGATAACTTATAATAGTAGCTCCTGGTTTTAAAAATATCGACAACATCTTCCCTATTATGATTGGGAAATGTTACACCTTTATCGAATAGACGGTCGTATAGATCGGAAAAGGATAATTTAGGCTTCATAGTGGATTCCCTCGATTATTAATAATGTCTTGCCGAACGCGTTATGAGAAATTTTAAACTATTGAAGAAGTGTTTGATAGTTACTTTCTAAATACATTATCGAATAATTTTAAGCTATTGTAAAGCGCAAGCTTAATGAAAATGT
>CAUVQK010000300.1:0-2637 GCA_963553705.1 uncultured Streptococcus sp. | reverse complement strand
AGTGATTAAGAGAAAATATTCAGAATCTGGAAAAGACCGCTTGCTACTACTTTGTCAAAGATATAGATGATTACTACAAAGAATGCAGTGTATTCCATGACAGAGATAAAATCTGTCCATCTTTCTTTTCGAGTAGGCCAAGTTGTATCTTTCAATAATTTAAAAACATCTTTAAAGAATTTCACAACAATCTCCTATCTAGTTTCTTTATGCAGGGTGTATTTACTGCAATGCTTACAAAATTTATTAACTTCTAAACGCGTTGGTTTTGGAGTGCTACTGAGCTTAACCGAGTAGTTCCTAGAACCACAGACTGTACACGCTAGACTCGCTTTTTTTAATGCCATAACGCCTCCATCTTTCTTATTATAGCAGGATTCTATGCTTTTGACAAGCCGTTCAGCTCTTTTAAATCCTATTGAAACCAGCTGGTAACAGTATCCCAGAGATTCTTAGCTTTCTCAGGAATACCAGTGTCATCAATGGCTTTCTTGGCTTCATCCACCAGATTTTGAGCTCGGTCCTGAACGTCCTGCAGGAAGTCTTTGTTTTCAGTTGTAGTACCCGTTTCCTCGGTACCATAGGTGTCCACAGGGGCAATGCCGTTGGCAGCATAGGCATTCTTTTGTCCTTCAAAGGAAGTTCCTTCTGTATATGGCAGGATACTATTGGCAACATTTCGAAAAACCCCCGAGGCTTCATTCGCACTGGTCCCAGTTAGATAGTGGGTTTCATCAGTTTTTGGAAAACCTAACCACTGGCTGATAACCACATCTGGCGTATAACCAATCACCCATTGGTCACCAGATAGATCTGGGTTAAAGTCCGTTTCAGTCGTACCGGTCTTACCCGCCATAGTATAACCATACGGAGCCGCATAGATACCTGTACCGTTCGAGAAGGTCCCCAGCATCATGCTGTTCATCTTGTCAGTAGTTGAGCCATTAAGAACCCGAGTAGAGGTTTGGCGATGGGTCTTGACGACCTGACCACTGGCATTTTCAATTTTTGTAATGAGATGGGCATCATTCATCACGCCGCCGTTGGCAAAGACTGAGTAGGCCTGGGCCATCTGCAACGGATTGGTCGTGACTCCGCCTCCTAGCGCTACTCCCAAAGTCTGATCGACTTTATCCATATTCAGACCAAACTTTTTCCCGTACTCAAAGGCCTTGTTAATACCTAACTGGTCCACAGTTGAAACAGCTGGAATGTTCAGAGATTCTGCTAAGGCTTGATACATGGGCACTGTAGGTGAACTTTGGATATTGCCGTAGTTGTTGATGGTATAGTCGCCAAAGGTGGTTCTGGTATTATCCAGCTCCTTATCTGTCGGCCAACCAGCAGCGACGGCCGGACTGTATGCAACCAAGGGCTTAATGGTAGAACCCGGGCTACGGGAGGACTGGGTTGCATAGTTAAAGCTTCTGAAGGTAGAGCCTTCTGCACTATTGACTCGTCCAACTAATGCCCGCACACCGCCAGTTTTTGGATCCAAAGCAACACTGCCTGATTCAGCCATAGTGCCATCTTCTGCTACAGGAAAGAGAGAGACATTGCTGTAAATAACCTGCATGCTGGCTTGGTAGTTCTGATCCAGTTCAGTATAAATGCGATAGCCATTATTGACAATCTCTTCTTCTGTCAAGCCGTAGTCATTGACCGCTTCATTGATGACCGCATCGAAATAGGATGGATAGCGATAGTCTTCTGACTTACCCGCATAAGCATCAACCAGTTGGCCACCGATTCCTACAGCGGCAGCCTGATCGGCCGTCCCCTGATCAATGAAACCTGCAGCAACCATATTTTGCAGCACCGTATCGCGGCGATTAGTCGCATTTTCAATCGAATACAGCGGATTATAAATCTCTGGTCCCTTGAGCATACCAGCCAGAACAGCCGACTGGTCCAGACTAAGCTGACTAGCCGAAACTCCGAAATATTTCTTAGAGGCATCCTCCACACCCCAGACCCCATTTCCAAAGTAAGAGTTATTGAGGTACATGGTCAGGATTTCCTGCTTGCTGTATTTCTTATTGATTTCCAGAGCCAGGAAAAATTCCTTGGCCTTCCGCTCGATGGTCTGGTCCTGAGACAGATAGGCATTCTTGGCCAACTGCTGGGTAATGGTAGATCCCCCACCCGAGCGCCCGGCTGTCAGGATAGCCAGAATAAACCGACTGTAGTTAATACCGCCATTCTCATAGAAAGTCCGGTCCTCTGTCGCTATAACAGCATTTTGCAGGTCTTGACTAATCTCAGTCAGCTCGACATAAGTTCCTTTCTGACCAGACAGGCTTCCTGCTTCATTGCCATCCTTGTCAAAGATGAGCGTGGTAGCTTTGAGGGCATTCTGCAAATCCTTGACATTGGTCGTCTTAGCAACATAAAAGAGATAGCCGCCGACTACAAGACCAAAGGTCAAGCCGAGAATCAGGAATATCTTGGTCAGATGGAACCTGCGCCAAAAACGGCGGATAGGATGCTGAGAGAGAGGTTTCTTTTTAGTCTTACCTGAGCGACTGAGACCAGACTTGGCCTGCTCTTCTGTCAGCTCCACCTCCTCTGCTGCTTCTTTTTGAGGTTTCTGTATAGTAAAATAATCTACTAATTTTTCAAACAAATCTTTTAAAT
>CAUVQK010000299.1:0-2638 GCA_963553705.1 uncultured Streptococcus sp. | reverse complement strand
TCATCTGATTGGGATTCTGCAGGACATAGCCAATCCGCTCAGCTCGCTCCTTGATAGAGTCTCCTTTGATGTCCTGACCTTTCCATCTATAGCTCCCATCAGTCTCGATAAACTGACAGAGAGCCTTGGCCAGGGTTGACTTACCAGCTCCATTTTTACCAACGATGGCTATCCGTTCACCCTTGAAAATCTTCAGGCTGATATCTTGCAAAATAGGCTTGCCGCCGCTCTGGTAAGCAAAGGAAACATGCTCTAACTCCAGTAAAGGCTCCCGAGGCTCTTTGTCAGAATCAGACCAGTCTCTTCCTTCAAAGGTCACATCTGCCAGCTGCAGCTGATCCAAGCGGGACAATTCCTCAGTCTTTTCCACATCAACACCCAGCTGGCGCAGGGTCGTAATGTAGAGAGGTTCGCGGATGCCATTTTCAGCTAGCAGCTGGGTCCTGAGCAGCTCATCCGGCTGTCTGTCAAAGAGAATGCGTCCGTCATTGATAAGCACTAGCCGGTCTACCGGTCTGTAAAGAACATCTTCCAAGCGGTGCTCGATAATCAGAGTCGTCGTTTCCGTCTCCCGATGAAGCTGGTCAATCAAATCAATGGTATCCTGACCTGACTTGGGATCCAGATTTGCCAAAGGCTCGTCAAAGAGCAGAATAGGACTCTCGTCAATCAAAACCCCAGCCAGACTGACGCGCTGCTTTTGACCGCCGGATAGATCCTGGGGCCGATGCTGCAAAAGCTCAGCTAAATCCAGCTTCTCTGACCAGTTTTTGACTTTTTCGCGCATAAGCGACAGCTCCATCACGTCATTTTCCAGCGCAAAGGCCAAATCTTCTGCTACGCTAAGTCCGATAAACTGGCCATCCGTGTCCTGCAAGACCGTGCTGACAAGATTGGACTTATCATAAATGCTGGATTCAAAGGCTGGCTGCCCCTTAATCAAGAGCTGACCGCTGGCCTCTCCTTTATAAATGTTAGGTATAATTCCATTGAGACACTGGCCCAGCGTTGACTTACCAGAGCCAGATGGTCCAACAATCAGAACCTTCTCTCCCTCGTAAATAGTCAGATTAATCTGCTTCAGGGTCGGCTCAGACTGGGCCTGATATTGAAAGCTAAAGTCTTCAAATTGGATAATTGGTTTTTTCATCTTATTTCTCTATAGTGCCAGAGCGATTTGAATCGCTAGATTGGCAATCTTATCTTTTTCGTCTAAGTCTGCATGATTGGCCAGGTTGCGCATATCCCAAGCTTCCTCAGATAAGTGGTCAGCTGCATAAAAGAACTGGCAGACGGATATCTCTCGAAAAGCTGCTACGGCCGCTACAGCTGAGCATTCCATATCCACACAGATAGCTCCCTCGGCCTTTCTCTGGCGGAGTTTAGCTGGCGTCTCACGGTAAATGCCGTCTGTCGTCCAGACCTTGCCCTTGCTGTGGGAAATACCACGCTCATCCAGAAAAGCCGTCAGAAAATCTTTCAAGCCAAGATTGACTTCCTGCTCACGGCTAGCTGGCTGGTAGTGATAGCTAGTCCCCTCATCTCGCAGGGCCTCCGTCGGGATAATGACGGATGTTTCCTTAATCTCCTCATCCAAGATGCCGCAAGTACCGAAAAGAACCAGCTTCTTCATGCCAAAAGCAATCAAGTCTTCCAGAATAGCTACACAAGCCGAAGCTCCAACCGGGGCATTGAAGAGAGCCAGTTCTCGTCCATCCACGAAAATACGGTAGATAGGAATTTCAATATTTGCCATGCTAGTCGTCGTAATCAGCTCATGCTCAAAATCCGCTAGCATCCGCGCAAAAGTCTCTCTGGCAAAGCAGGAAACAGCCGTCTCCGGAAAACCCTCTATGGATTCATTCAAGTCTTCTGGGTTGATGATGGCCTTGCGACTTTGGTCAAATTCTTCAAGTATCATAGGCTTGCTCTCTTATCCCTTTCTTCCTGATGAAACAGCCAGCAGATCTCTACTGACTTCATCTTACCATTGTATCATAAAAAGGCGGTCTGCTGAACGCTGCCTGCATATTTTCTACATAGCAAAAGCCATAGGCAGGCTCTATAGCTACAAGTGAAGTGAGTACTTTGTCCAATGATTTTCCAATAAAAAAAGACTGGGCATAACTCCCAATCTCATCTTACATAAGGGCTGTAGCAGCAGTAATCAAGCCAAATACAATGCCCGGCATATTAGCCGCTGCCAAAGGAATGTCCCGCTTCTCTTTAAATAGACCATAAATGACCCAGAGAGTACAGTTTAGAGCAGCTACTGAAGGCTGAATAAAGTCACCCTTATTGCCAGCTAGATTATTCATAATCTGTGGGATATAGGACACATACATCATAACAGACATAAAAGTGGCCACCCAGCCCAAGATTAGCATATGTTTTTCTTTCATTTCGTTCTCCTTTTTATAAAACTGACCTCTATTCTATAGCTTCTTTTTGAAATTCTCAAGATATTTTCAATAATGTTATCAAAACGAAAAGAGTCACAAAATTGTGAGAACTGCTGACAGACCTAAAAAAGCCGCCTTTTGGCAGCTCTGTTAAGATTCAAAAAGTAAATTTTCCTAGCGCTAAAACTTCGGTTCTCCATCGGGAAGTTGATTCAAAATGGCTTCCAGTTCCAGTC
>CAUVQK010000298.1:0-2646 GCA_963553705.1 uncultured Streptococcus sp. | reverse complement strand
TAGACCAACTTTTTCGCATACTGCTTGGGTTACCTTCTCATTGTCTCCCGTCAAGATCTTTGTTTGAACACCGTGTTCTAACAAAGCTTGGATAGCAGGTGCTGCTGATGGTTTTGGTGGATCTAGAAAGGCAAGATATCCTGTTAGAATCATCTCTTTTTCATCTTCAACGGAGTAAGCAAAACCTTCTTTTAGGCCTGTTTTATAGGCGACTCCCAAGACTCGCAATCCCTGTTGATTAAGTTGATCTACTTCTTTTAAGATTTCCACTCGGATATCATCCGTCAGAGGGCTAATCTGACCTTGATATTCCACATGGGTTGAAATCGCAAGCATTTCCTCTAGGGCACCCTTGGTTACCAAACTAACAACTTCGTTTTCATCCTTGACGATGACACTCATCCGTCTGCGTTCAAAATCAAAGGGCAATTCATCTATTTTTTGGAAGCTAGTATCTAAATTTTGTAGAATAGCGTGTTCTTTAGCTTCTTTTTCAGTTCTACTTATAATGGCACGGTCCATCAAGTTTTTCAAACCGGTTTGAAAATAGGAATTGAGATAGGCACGTCTCAACACAGACAAATCCAAATCTCCATGTATATCCAAAGGATATTCAAGGACAATTTCGTCTTGGGTAAGGGTTCCGGTTTTATCCGTGCATAGGATATCAATAGCACCTAGGTCCTGTATGGCATTGAGTTTTTTGATGACGACTTTTTCCTTGGCCATGATAATGGAGCCTTTTGCTAGACTGGCCGTGATAATCATAGGAAGCATCTCAGGTGTCAATCCAACACCAACACTCAGTGCAAACACACCTGCTTCCAGCCAGTCGCCATCTGTCAAGCCATTGGAGAGAAAGACGATGGGAACCATGACCAACATCAAACGGATCAAGAGCCAAGAGATGCTGTTCATCTCCCGTTCAAAAGAGGTCGGTTCGTTATAGGTATTGAGGGTCTGCTCGATTTCTCCCATCATGGTATCATCACCGACCGCTAGAATCAAAGCCTTGGCACTTCCTGATATCACGTTGGTTCCCATAAAGGCGAGCGCTTCTGCTTCTAGCAGACTATCGAAGTTTGACTGACTCATTTTTGACAAGGCTAGTTTTTCAACCGAGTCACTTTCACCTGTCAAACCAGACTGTTGGACAAAGAAATCACGTGATTCAATCAAAAGGAGGTCTGCTGGAATCATATCCCCAGCACTTAACTTGACTATATCTCCAACGACCAAATCTTCAATTGCAACCTCTAAACTCTGGCCTTCACGAATAACTGTGGCTGTGTTCACAATCATTTTTGATAGATTGGTCGCAGCCTTGTCACTCCGCAGTTCTTGGACAAAGCGTATGCCACCAGAGATTAGAACGAGAACGACGATGATGATAGAGGTCGTCGGATCTTCTTGTCCAGGCTTCGCCAACCAGACATTGGTCACCATGGAAATCATAGCGATGACCAGCAGGATGATTGTAAATGGATTGATGATGGATTCGTAAATCTTTTTGAGGATACTGTCTTCTTGACCTTTGGTGATGGTGTTTTCGCCATATAGGTCACGATTTTTCTCCACCTGCTCCTCAGTCAAGCCTGTTAGACTTGTCTTATAAAAAGATAGAGTTTCGTTTAAGGGTGTGTGAATAGCTGTTGCTAATCTTTCTTTTGTAGTTTTCATTGGTTTCTCCTATCTGTATGAATGATGTGTTTCATACACAGAGACCAATCACTTTATAAGGGCAGAACGACACAAATCAGCGATTGGCTGTGTATGTGCGGTTCTGGATGATCGTCAATTTGCATCGTTTGTCTCCTTTCTTTTTCTTAAAACAGCAGAAAATCCTACCATAAAAATGGCAGGATTAAAAAACTAATTATCTGTTTTTTCGTTCAAGCTTTAACTCCATAGGGCAATGAAATGAGCTTAGTCTTGGCCTTCGCGACCAGGACTGTTGACCAACGAGTAGTGTCTCCACTGCTTTGCGGTAGTCATCCGTATCCCTATGGTAGCCTCACCTACCGTTTTCGTCTATCAGTATAAACCTTTAAAATATAAAAGTCAACGATTTATCTCATTTTTTAGATAACAATCAATTCTTTTGGAGCAAGTGTCAATAACTCACAACCTGTTTCTGTAATCAAGATATCATCTTCGATACGAACGCCGTATTTTCCTTCGATATAGATGCCCGGTTCATCTGTCAAGGTCATTCCTGCCTTGATTGTATCCGTCGAGGTTTGGCTAAAGTAAGGTTCTTCGTGGATATCCAGTCCGATACCATGTCCAATACCGTGAGTAAAGTAGTCGCCATAGCCTGCCTCGGTGATAATATCACGAGGGATTTTGTCAAAGTCGCGGAAACCTAAGCCATCCTTAGCTTGATCAATCAAGGCTTGGTTGGCTTTCAGGACAGTATTGTAAATTTCTGCCTGATCGTCACTGACATGACCGAGGTAGATGGTCCGTGTCATATCACTGACATAGTGGTCGTAGAGACAGCCGAAGTCCATAGTAATAGCTTCACCTAGTTCTACTGGCTTGTGCATTGGGTGGGCATGAGGTTTAGAAGAGTTGATACCACTGGCTAGAATGGTATCAAAAGACAAGCCTGCCGCTCCTAGCTCACGCATGCGGAAGTCAAGG
>CAUVQK010000297.1:0-2648 GCA_963553705.1 uncultured Streptococcus sp. | reverse complement strand
TTATTAACCGGTTAAATAAACAGGAGGAAAGAATGAAACACAATCAGAAACTGTTAGGTCTAGCAGGAATCATTCTTGCTTGTAATCTTTGCTTGGCGGCTTGTCAGTCTCAGCCGTCTCAACAGGAAAGCAGTCAAGAAAAGGTGAAGACCAAGCAAGAAGTGAAGAAGAAAAGCAAGGCGACCAAAAAAGGACAAGTTCCTGGTGTTGATAAGCCGACGGATGATGGTTTTCTCTTCAAAAGCGAGTCTCAAATTAAAGCTAGAACCAGTGAAGGTCTGATTTTAGAGCATGATGGTCATACGCATTTTATCTTTTATTCTGACCTAAAGAATAGTAAATGGGCCTATCTGATACCAAAAGATGGGCAAGTGCCTGCAGACTCCCCTCAGCTGGCAAATCAAATGAGCATTGCTGATGATGGCTATGTCTTTAATCCTAGAGACATTGTGTCAGAAGACCAATATGGCTATGTTGTGCGTCACGGGGATCATTTTCATTACATTTTGAAACAGTCTGTGGGTAATCTTGCACAAGCACCGAGCTATCGTCCAACGCCGTCTAGCAATACTACTGGACCTGTTTATCACCCAACGCTTAGACCTTCTGTTCCCCAGCAGCAAGGGACAACTAAACGCCAGTTTGCTGGGATTGATTATCCTACAAGTGATGGATTCTTATTTAGAGGCACAGGGGTAACAGGCAAGTTAGCTACTGGCTTGCTGGCAGATCATAACGGTCATACTCATTTTATCCCCTATGAGCAGCTGATTGCTTCACCTTGGGAGTCATTGATTCCAGCGGAACATAAGAAAGCTGCTGAGGATGCCTACTATGGCCGGCAAGTGCAAGCACAGCCTTCACCAGAACCGTCGCCAGCACCAGCTCCGACGCCTGATCCTGAGCCTAGCCCATCAAACGAGGAAGAAGAAATTGCCAAGAAAAAGGCCTATTTGGCTCAGCAATTAGGAATCGATGAAAGTCTGATTCAGGTGAGCGATACAGATAAAGGAAAGGTATTTATCTATCCACATGGTGATCATAGCCATTCGACTTTGGTCAGTGAGATTGATCCGAGCAAGCCTTTTGACCCTCATGGAAATCCGCATGCTCATGACGCAGTTGGTATGGCAACCTTGAAAGCTCTAGGATTTGATGATGAAATCATTGAAGATATTTTACATGCTACGGCAGATACCCCATTCCCATCAGATGAGACGGATACGGAAAAGATGAAAGCCTGGCTGGCAACTGTGAAGTATCTAAATATCGGCCAGCGCAAAGATCCGCTGGAAAGAAAAGGCCTGGAACTGATGCCGAATATTGAGGTTCTGGGGATTGGCTTTACTCCGATAAAGGACATCAGACCAGTGCTGCAATTTAAACATTTGAAACAGCTGTGGATGACAAAGACAGGCGTTACCAACTATGATTTCTTAAAAGAAATTCCGACCTTGGAAGGCTTGGACATTTCCCAGAATGGCATCACTGATTTATCTTTCTTGAAGGATTATACGAACCTCAAAACAGTGGCAGCAGCGGGAAATGACCTTACCGATATCTCACTGCTGGCGAAGTTGAAAAATCTGGAGTCATTGAACCTTGACTACAACAATATCTCTGATATTTCTGCTTTGACCAAGCTTTCGAAATTAAAAGCGGTAAGTTTAGAGCACAATCAGCTGCAAGATGTTTCTGCTCTGAGCCAAAAAGAAGATTTAACAAGGCTTTTCTTATCCAACAACCCAAACTTAAATCTCAATTCGCTTAAGGCTTTTCATCTTGAAGAATTAACAGCTGACAATTCCAATGTTGAGAGCTTGAACTTCCTGAAGTCTAATCCAAATCTGACGACTCTAAGTCTAAATGGCAATCGTCTGACTTCGCTGGCAGGAGTTGAAGCTGCTAAGAATTTAGTAACTTTGTCCGCAAGTCAAAATAAGATTTCATCTTTGGACATTCCAGCTGCTCAGTCTTCCTTGAAGAATTTAAACTTGGCTGAAAATGAGCTGAAAAACTTGGAAGGAATTAATAAGTTTAGGTCTTTAGACAATCTGGCTGTCAACAAGAATAAAATCACAACCTTAGCGCTGCAGGAACCAAATAAGACGGTGACTTATATCAATGTCAGCGACAATCACATTCCTAAAGCAGAGCTTGAATTGAATGAAAATAAAATTCCGAAAGCCTTGGCGCAGCATTTCCCTGATGTTCAGGGTGGCAGCATTGACAATAATAAGCCGGCTGATCCAAAAGAAGAAAATAAGGAAGCGCCTAAGGAAAGTGAGCCTAATAATGCAGATGTCCAAGGGAAGCCAGCATCCGATAAGCCAGCCTTATCTGAAGCAAGCGGCCAAGGAGCTTCAAATGATAGCGAGCATGCAGCTGGATTTTCTGAAGCAGAGTTAAACAATCAAGCTGAGAAACTAGAAAACTCTTCTAAACCATCATCAGAAGAAGCACCAACTGCTGAAAATCCTGCATTAAAATCTGAGTCAGCTCAAGCAGAAGGCAAAGAAAATCAAAAGGATTCAAAAGATAAGGAACAAGAAGAGAAAGAAGCTAATCACTAATCCTTATCCAGTTGAGCAGAAAAAATACAATTTTTTCTTGAAATAGTTTTGAAATTGTGATATAGTATAAAAAAT
>CAUVQK010000296.1:0-2649 GCA_963553705.1 uncultured Streptococcus sp. | reverse complement strand
TTTTTGACGATATAAGTTTAGAAATTCTTCCACTATAACTCTCCTAACTCTTAGAATTTTTAGTTCGAGCACAAGCACTCTCTCTAATTTTTGAATGCTTATAGATTATTGCTCACCAGTCATATCATTATATCATCTTTCAGGCTTTTTGGCACCTTCAGCCTCAAGGGTTACAAAAAGGACAAAAGATGATATTATAGTAGTGATAGTATAAATGTCCTGGAGGTTTGTATGGCAGAAAAAAACAGGCAGATGCAGGCTGTTTCCCCTCTTTTGCAAAAGATTATCAACTGGTCATCCGCCATTGGCGCTCTAGGAACGGTGGTCTTTTGCATCTGGGCCTATTTCGCAGGCATTCTCCAGTCCAAGGAAACTCTCTCAGCCTTTATCCAGCAGGCTGGCATCTGGGGTCCACCTCTCTTTATCTTCCTGCAGATTCTGCAGACGGTCGTGCCCATTATCCCTGGCGCCCTAACCTCTGTCGCTGGCGTTTTCATCTACGGCCATATCATTGGCACCATTTATAACTATATCGGCATTGTCATTGGCTGCGCCCTGATATTTTATCTGGCGCGCACCTATGGTCCGGCTTTTGTCCAGTCTGTCGTCAGTAAGCGCACTTATGATAAATACATCGGCTGGCTGGATAAGGGTAATCGCTTTGAGCGCTTCTTTATTTTCATGATGATTTGGCCTATCAGTCCAGCTGACTTTCTCTGCATGCTGGCAGCCTTGACCAAGATGACTTTCAAAAAGTACATGCTGATTATTCTTCTCTGCAAGCCCGTCACTCTCGTCATCTATACCTACGGACTAACTTATATCATTGATTTTTTCTGGAAAATGGTCTCCAAATAAAAAGAAGTTGTTTTCTTCTTTTGCAGCCACAAGTCTTTAAGGAAATGAGTGAAACAGCTATTAAAATCATAGCAATCCCTATCAGAACAATAACATAAAAGCTCTCTTTCATCAGAAAAAAGCAAAGAAGATCGTTGAAATAGGCTCAATGGAAGCTAGAAGACTGGATTTGACAGGACCTATCAGGGAAGTACCCTTAAAAAAGACCATATAGGAAAAGATGTTCCCTTTCAAAACTTTTGACATCCAAAACCTCTTTCTATATCTTTGCTTATTATAGCACAATCCATAAAGAAAAATCAGCCAGTTTTGACTGATTTTCATGTCATGATTAAGCAAAGATTTATTCTGGCGATACCAAAATCTTGATCTGAGCTTTGTCCTGCGTCAGCTCGATAAAGCCTTCTTGCACAATATCCTCTAGCTTAATCTTCTTGGTCACAAGCTTGTCTGCAGAGAAATAACCCTTCTCCATCAGTTCCAGCACCTTAGGGAAAATATGCCGATAGGCGATAATACCCTTGAGCGTTTTTTCTTGAATGGCAAATTCATTAGGATTGACGCTGGCTTCTCGCTCCCAAATAGAAACAACCATACATTCCCCAGCCTTGTGAACAGCAGCCAAAGCCTGCCCCAGCACGACTGGCACTCCAGTCACTTCATAAGACACATCTGCCCCGCCACCAGTTAAACGACGAATAGCAGCTACCACGTCTTCGCCCTCTTCTGGACGCACAATGATGGCCCCAAGCTCCTCAGCCTTGGCTTGGCGCTCTGGAGATAACTCGACACCATAAATCTTAGAGGCACCGGCTGCCCGTAAAGCTTCAACTATCAAGAGACCGATTGGCCCCAAACCGAAGACCACCGCTGTATCGCCCGTCTTAAGAGCCGACTGACGAACTGCATAAACAGCCACAGCAGCAGGTTCTGTCAAAGCTGCCTGCTCATAGCTAAGGCTGTCTGGAACTTTGTGAACAATGTCTCCGTCCAAAACACAGTATTTGGCAAAACCACCATCTGCCGCCAAGCCGACAAAGTTTAGATTAGGGTCCAGATTGTAATCACCGACAAGATTATGTTTAGCCAAAATAGGCTCAACTGTCACTCGATCGCCAACTTTGACCCGTGTCACGGCACTGCCGACCTCAACAATTTCTCCAGCAAACTCATGTCCCAATGTCACAGGCGCTTTCTGCCCAGAGTAGACATGCTCTGTTTCTGTCGGAATAAAAATCGGTCCGTCCAGATATTCATGCAAGTCAGTTCCACAGATTCCAGTGAACTTGACTGCAATCTTGACCTGATGCGGTTTGACTTCCGGTACATCCACTTCTTCAATACGAACATCTTTGGCGCCATACCAACGCGCAGCATTCATTTTTGCCATAAACATACCTCGCTTTATAATTTGTTAGTTTTATTGTAAACCCTTTCAGAAATCTTGTCAAAAGATTAGCTACATTTTCAAAAAATAACATACAAAAAACCAGCATCAGCTGGTCTTAGACTTATTCTGCAATTCTAGCCGAGTAAAACGGAAAAAGAAACATTAAAACGATATAAAGAATCAAGAGAATCGCACGGAGCAATCCGCCAAATAGAAAAGCAACCACTAAAGTTCCTAAACAAATAGAAAAATTAGTAAAATTTGTTTCAATCAGCAAGGTTTGCCCTGCTTTAACTGTCACTGGCTTAGTTTTCATAGGAGCTGCTCCTACACGAACAACAGCTTCTTCACCCTCAATAGGGAAGATAGCCTCATCACCATTCTTAATTGCGCCAACTTTC
>CAUVQK010000295.1:0-2660 GCA_963553705.1 uncultured Streptococcus sp. | reverse complement strand
AAATATACAATATTCCAGCTTCATTCTTTTGATAAAATCGTAAAAATCTAGTATAATAGATAGACTGAAAGTATGAGGTTACTAGATATGAAGATGAAACAAATTAGTGATACAACACTGAAAATCACAATGACTTTAGATGATTTGATGGACCGAGGAATGGAGATTGCAGACTTTCTCGTTCCTCAGGAAAAAACCGAAGAGTTTTTCTATGCTATTTTAGATGAGTTAGAGATGCCAGACAATTTCTTGGATAGTGGCATGCTGAGTTTCCGCGTGACGCCAAAACCTGATAAGGTGGACGTCTTTGTGACCAAGTCCAAGATTGACCAGAATTTGGATTTTGAAGATTTGGCGGATCTACCAGACATGGAAGAATTAGCCCAAATGTCGCCGGATGAATTTCTCAAAACCTTGGAAAAGAGCATTGCAGATAAAACCAAGGACGATATTGAGGCCATCCAATCTCTAGAGCAGGTCGAAGCAAAGGAAGAAGAGCAAGAGCAGGCAGACAAGGAGACTGAGAATAAGAAAGAACCTTATATCTACTATATCCTGCGCTTTTCAAGCCTTGCTGACTTAGTTGCTTTTGCAAAGACGGTTAACTACCAGATGGAAACATCTGAACTCTATAAGATGAATGGGCACTACTATTTGACAATCTTAGTCGATGTGGAAAATCATCCAAGTCCATATCCGGCTTGGCTCTTGGCTCGTATGCGTGAGTTTGCAGACGACAGTGACATCAGTCGTTCAGTCTTGCAAGAGTATGGGCAAATCTTGATCAATCACGATGCAGTTCTTAATCTGCAAAAGATTCGTTCATAATTTTTAAAATCAATTTTCATTTATCAAGAAAGACGAATCATGGGATTCGTTTTTTCTTTACTAGACTGAAATAGTGATTTACTATAATAGGAATTTTCACAAAATTCTGTTATAATGGCTATATCAGAAAATTTCTAGGAGACAAACATGACAGTTAAAATTGCTTTACTTGGATTTGGTACCGTGGCAAGTGGTGTGCCATTCCTCCTAAAGGAAAATGGAGAAAAAATCGTTCAATCAGCTCATTCTGAGATTGAAGTAGCCAAGGTATTGGTCAAGGATGAAGATGAAAAGAACCGCTTGCTTGCAGCAGGAAATGACTTTAACTTTGTAACCAATGTAGACGATATTTTATCAGACAAGGACATTACTATCGTAGTGGAATTGATGGGGCGTATCGAACCAGCTAAGACCTTTATCACTCGTGCCTTGGAGGCTGGGAAACACGTTGTAACAGCAAACAAGGACCTTTTAGCTGTCCATGGCGCAGAATTGCTAGAAATCGCCAAAACCCACAATGTAGCACTTTACTACGAAGCAGCTGTTGCTGGTGGGATTCCAATTCTTCGTACCTTGGCAAATTCGCTGGCTTCTGACAAAATCACTCGTGTTCTTGGTGTGGTTAACGGAACTTCTAACTTCATGATGACCAAGATGGTCGAAGAAGGCTGGTCTTATGATGATGCTTTGGCTGAAGCACAAAGATTAGGTTTTGCAGAAAGCGACCCTACAAATGACGTGGATGGGATTGACGCAGCCTACAAGATGGTGATTTTGAGCCAGTTTGCTTTTGGTATGAAGGTTGCCTTTGACGATGTAGCCCACAAGGGAATCCGCAACATCACACCAGAAGACGTAGCTGTAGCCCAAGACTTGGGCTATGTAGTGAAATTGGTTGGTTCTATCGAGGAAACTCCTTCAGGTATTGCTGCAGAAGTGACTCCAACCTTCCTTCCTAAAGCACATCCACTTGCCAGTGTGAATGGGGTAATGAACGCAGTCTTTGTGGAGTCTATTGGCATCGGTGAATCGATGTACTACGGACCAGGTGCGGGTCAAAAACCAACTGCAACAAGTGTTGTAGCGGACATTGTCCGTATCGTTCGTCGCTTGAATGATGGTACCATTGGTAAAGACTTCAACGAATACAGCCGTGACTTGGTCTTGGCAAATCCAGAAGATGTCAAAGCAAACTATTACTTCTCAATCTTGGCTCCAGACTCAAAAGGTCAGGTCTTGAAATTGGCTGAAATCTTTAATGCTCAAGATATTTCCTTCAAGCAAATCCTCCAAGATGGCAAAGAGGGTGACAAGGCGCGTGTAGTGATTATCACTCATAAGATTAATAAAGCACAACTTGAGAATGTTTCAGCTGAGTTGGCCAAAGCTTCAGAATTTGACCTCTTGAATACCTTCAAGGTGTTAGGAGAATAGGATGAAGATTATTGTACCTGCAACCAGTGCCAATATCGGGCCAGGTTTTGATTCGGTCGGTGTAGCTGTTACCAAGTATCTTCAAATTGAGGTCTGTGAAGAACGGGATGAGTGGCTGATTGAACACCAGATCGGCAAATGGATTCCCCATGACGAGCGTAATCTCTTGCTCAAGATTGCCTTGCAAATTGCGCCTGACTTGCAACCGAGACGCTTGAAAATGACCAGTGATGTTCCCTTGGCGCGCGGCTTGGGTTCTTCCAGCTCGGTTATTGTTGCTGGGATTGAACTGGCCAACCAATTGGGCAATCTCAACTTATCTAACCATGATAAATTGCAACTGGCGACCAAGATTGAAGGACATCCTGACAATGTGGCCCCAGCTATCTATGGAAATC
>CAUVQK010000294.1:0-2664 GCA_963553705.1 uncultured Streptococcus sp. | reverse complement strand
GCTGGTTTCCAACCAACACGGTAAGCAGAACCTGTCAAACCTTCGTAGTTCCATTCAAAAGCTTCAAAGTTTTTACCAGTTGTGATGATTGGTGCTTTGATTTTACGTGACAATTCAGTAATCACTTCACCAGCTTTAACACCACCGTAACCAGCGTAGATAACTGGACGTTCAGCATTGTTCAAGATTTCAACAGCTTTGTCGATTTCAACTTCGTTCAAGGCAGGAGCGATGAATGAACGCTCGTAAGAACCTGAACCGTAGTATGAGTTTTCGTCGATTTCTTGGAAACCGAAGTTTACAGGGATTTCAACAACAGCTGGACCTTTTTTAGATACTGCAGCACGGCAAGCTTCGTCAATTACTTTTGGCAATTGCTCAGCGTAAGCTACACGTTTGTTGTAAACAGCGATACCGTTGTACATTGGGTTTTGGTTGAGCTCTTGGAAGGCATCCATGTTGAGTTCGTTGACTGGACGTGATCCAAGGATAGCAAGGAATGGAGTGTTATCCATAGCTGCATCGTAAACACCGTTAATCAAGTGAGTCGCACCTGGACCACCTGAACCAACTGCAACCCCGATTGAGCCGCCAAATTTAGCTTGCATCACCGCAGCAAGAGCACCAGTTTCTTCGTGGCGAACTTGCAAGAAACGGATATCTTTGTCTTCAGCCAAAGCATCCATAAGTGAGCTAAGTGTTCCTGATGGGATACCGTAGATTGTATCTACGCCCCATGTTTTCAATACGTTGAGCATTGCTGCAGATGCAGTAATTTTTCCTTGAGTCATAATAACTCCCCTTCAATAAAATAAATTTTCAGTTGTTGAAAACATTTCCATTTGTGAATGAAAACGCTTCAAGAAACTTTACTCTATCAATTTATCATGTTTTTCCGCTCTTGTATAAGAATATGCTCATAGAGAACACAGAACTATTACATAACACAACGCTCTGATTTTTTTCACAAAGTCCAATGTGTTTTATAATAATTTTCATAACCCCTTTGAAATCAAGCATCATTCACAGAAAACTTTTGTAAGTTTGAGAAAATAAAAAAGCTCTGTTCTCGAAAAACAGAGCTGTATTCTTTACGAAGAAACTACAAATATTCCTGCAAAGCCTTGGACAGAGCAGCATAGCCAGGAATGGTCAGATGGAGGCCGTCTGTTGTGTAGTCTGGGCGCAGCTGACCTTCCTCGTCCAGAAAAGCATCGTAGAGATCGATAAATTGGACATTCATGTAGGCGTTAGCTAGCTGGCGATAGGCTTGATTGAGGGTCTGAATCTTTTCATTGCTGCGGACATAGACTGTGCTCTTGTAGGCTGGAGCTTCATTGACCGGCAGGACCGACAGCAAGCGGATTTGCGCCAGAGGATAGTCACGAGAAATCTCCTGAATAACGGCTTCCAAATTAGCCAACGTTTCTGTCTGAGGCATCTCCTTGCCAATATCGTTGGTACCTATCAGGATAAAGACCTTATCCAGTGCTTGCCCAAAGAGATGGGCATCTAGGTTGTCTAAAAGCAAATCAGTCTTATAGCCCCGAATGCCACGGTTGATCAATCTTTTATCTGTCTGCAGGAGCTCCTGGAGAGGATAGTATTCCACAATGGAGTCTCCGATAAAGATGATGTCTGGCTCCTTGACGGAGAGTTGATTGAGCTCTCTGTAGTTTTGCTGCAATTTTGCCTGCTCCTTGAGAAGCCATTCTTCTAGTAATTGTACTGCCATTATCCCTTTTCCTCTTCTAAGTATTGCTCAATCACTTGTAGAACACCGGCTTCTGTGTTGGCCGGCGCTAGGTAATCTGCTACCTTTTTGACTCGCTCATCGCCATTTTCCATAGCGTAAGAAATGCCTGCTAATTCAAGCATTTCTATATCATTTTCACTATCCCCAAAAGCCATGATTTCCGAGCTTTGAATCTGCCACTTAGCCATCAGCTGCTGCAAGCCCCAAGCCTTGTGCATCCCATCTTGGAGAATGTCAATGGCTCCATAACCACTAGCAACCGCGCTCAATCGTCCTGCAAAATGCTGATTAATCAGATGAGCATGCTTTGCTGCTGCAGTTTCTTCTACCATCATACTCATTTTCAAGACCTTGTCAAAGGGATAATCCTGAAGGCTTGGCACAAAATTCATCCGCTTATAGAAAAGCTGGGCCATTTCCTTAGTCATGACTTTTTCAATCAAGGGAAACTCTGTACCCTCCTGGACAAATCCGCCTCTTTCGGAGGTCACAACCAGCTGAAGCTCCCTTTCACGCCCAGCAAAGTAAGCCAGCGCATCCCTAATCAATCCAGGTTCCCAGAAGCTACTCATGCTTAGCTGGTTCTTTTCAAAAATCCGAGCTCCGTTGGCGACTACCAAGGTCATTCGTTCTACCAAATCTCCCAATAGCAGACGCATTCGTGGAATTTCATTACCAGTAGCCACCACAAAGCGAATGTCTCTCTTCTCCAGCTCATCTAAAATAGTAGCCAGACGCGGCAAATCCAGCTGTCCCTGTCCGTCCAGTAAGGTTCCATCCATGTCTGTCGCTACCATCTTTACAGTCATCTTTTTATCCATTTCTATCTTTATCATCCAATTTTGATTATCCCTTTTCCAGAAAACCTCTGACTTTTAGACATATTATACTACTTAAAAAAGTAAAAA
>CAUVQK010000293.1:0-2682 GCA_963553705.1 uncultured Streptococcus sp. | reverse complement strand
TGACGGTTCTGCCTGGTGTGGGACCGAAATCAGCAGAAAAATTTACCAAGCTGGGTCTAGAGACCTTGCAGGATTTACTGCTTTATTTTCCTTTTCGTTATGAGGATTTTAAGAGTAAGAATGTCCTAGACTTGGAGGATGGAGAAAAGGCGGTTGTTTCTGGTCAGGTCGTGACTCCGGCTAATGTCCAGTATTATGGCTACAAACGCAACCGCCTGCGCTTTACCATCAAGCAAGGGGAAGTCGCTCTGGCAGTTAATTTCTTTAACCAGCCTTATCTGGCAGACAAGATTGAAGTGGGAGCTAATATAGCCGTCTTTGGCAAGTGGGACAAAGCCAAGGCTAGTCTGACTGGAATGAAACTGCTGGCTCAGTTAGAGGACGATTTGCAGCCTGTCTATCGGCTGGCTCAGGGAATTAGTCAGGCTAGTTTGGTCAAGCTGATTAAGACTGCCTTTGACCAGGGATTAGACTTGCTCTTGGAGGAAAATTTGCCCCAGCTCCTGCTGGAACGCTACCAGCTAGTGAGCAGAGTGGAGGCTGTGCGGGCTATGCATTTTCCAAAGAACTTGACGGACTACAAGCAGGCTCTTCGGCGGGTTAAATTTGAAGAACTCTTTTATTTCCAAATGCAGCTGCAGGTCTTAAAGAGAGAAAGCAAGGCTGTCAGCAATGGATTGAAGATTGATTGGCAGTCGGATGCTGTGGCCGAGAAAAAGCAGAGCTTACCTTTTGAACTGACTTCAGCTCAGGAGCGTAGTCTGACAGAGATTTTGCAGGATTTGCGGTCGCCTGGACATATGAATCGCCTGCTGCAGGGCGATGTGGGAAGCGGAAAGACAGTAGTCGCTGGTTTGGCTATGTATGCTGTTTATACAGCTGGCTTTCAGTCTGCTCTGATGGTTCCAACAGAAATTTTGGCAGAGCAGCATTTTGACAGCCTTGCTCAGCTTTTTCCAGAACTGAAATTGGCCCTGCTTACTGGGGGAATGAAAGCAGCTGAACGACGGGAAACCTTGGCAGCGATTGAAAACGGTCAGGTAGACATGATTGTCGGAACCCATGCCCTGATTCAGGAAGGAGTCCGTTACCATGCATTGGGCTTGGTCATTATTGACGAGCAGCATCGCTTTGGGGTGGAGCAGCGCCGGATTTTACGGGAAAAGGGAGACAATCCTGATGTCCTCATGATGACGGCGACACCAATTCCCAGAACCCTTGCTATTACAGCTTTTGGTGATATGGATGTGTCCATTATTGACCAGATGCCGGCAGGACGCAAGCCTATCATCACTCGCTGGGTCAAGCATGAGCAGCTGGAAGTCGTCCTCGACTGGCTGAAAAAAGAGCTCCACAAGGGCGCTCAGGTCTACTTTATTTCTCCCTTGATTGAGGAATCTGAGGCGCTGGATCTTAAGAATGCCATTGCCCTAGAAGAAGAACTGATAGCCTATTTTGGTCGGCAGACCCAAGTGGCTCTGCTTCATGGCAAGATGAAGAACGAGGAAAAAGAGGCGATTATGCAGGACTTCAAGGAAGGACGGACTGATATTCTGGTCTCTACCACGGTCATTGAGGTCGGAGTCAACGTCCCCAATGCTACGGTGATGGTCATTATGGATGCGGACCGCTTCGGGCTCAGCCAGCTTCATCAGCTGAGAGGCCGTGTCGGCCGAGGGAACAAGCAGTCTTATGCCGTCCTTGTTGCCAATCCTAAGACGGAGTCGGGCAAGCGTCGCATGAAAATCATGACTGAAACGACCGACGGTTTCCTGTTGGCTGAAGAGGATTTGAAAATGCGAGGCTCTGGAGAAATCTTTGGTACTCGGCAGTCTGGTATACCTGAGTTTCAAGTGGCAGACATCGTGGAAGATTATCCGATTTTAGAAGAAGCCAGAAAGGTTGCCAGCCAGATTACAGCTGATCCGAACTGGCGGACAGATCCTAATTGGCACTTGATTGCTCTGCATTTGGACAAGCGAGATTACCTAGATTAAGAGTTCTTTTGATTAAGTTTACTGCAAGTTATTTATAAGTAGGCTTTAAGTTTGAGGGATTATACTATTGTCAAATCAAAGAAAGAGGTAGGACCAATGACAATGTAAACACCCCTTAAAATCTGGTAACCAAAGCTTGAAGACTAGAAGACCTGCGAGGTATGTGTTTCTCAAAGAATAAGAATAATTTAGAATTTTTTCATCATAAATCTCCTAACAAATCACAAGCTTCACCCAATCGGTGAAGTTTTTGTATGTGACTGAAAAGACTTGTTCGTTTCAAATAGTAGATAGGGATTGCTGCCGGACTTCTTTGACTATAAGCTTTCCCTAAGAAATCTATAAGAGATTCTTAAGTTTAGGGCTGTATCCTTATATCCAAGTAAGAACAAAAAGATTAGAGACCAAACTTGAAGTTAAACACTCCAAGAGTTTCGTTTTTGCTCTTAAAGAATGAATGATAAGCGAGGTAAAAGCTATGAAAGTTGCAATCAAAGTCCACTATCCGAAGACATTTAAGCAAACTCAGAAAATGGAGGTGACCTATGGTAAGTGATTATATTTTTGAAATTCTAGAGTCTCTGTTTGAGGTTATCTTCTAAGGCCAGCGATTCAATGAAGTTTTCCCAGTGTTAGAATATGAATGAGTCAAAAAAGTGCTAAGCAAACTTAGCACTTTTTGATT
>CAUVQK010000292.1:0-2710 GCA_963553705.1 uncultured Streptococcus sp. | reverse complement strand
TTACCAGATGCGGCAGCTATTGGTCGTCTCGGTTTAGACCTGCCAGCCCAGTCTATTCATGACTTTGTTCCTAACTATCTCAAGCGGGTAGAAGCCGAGGAAAATTGGCTCAAGACCCACCAGGAATCCAGTAATTCTTACATTCAGCGCCTATGATTAAGTTGAGAAAATGGAGCGACAGCTCGGATGTGGACGTGGCAGTTCTAGCAGAAGAGCTGGAACAGCTCTTACTTGCAGTCTATGCGGTCAGCCCTTGGACTGTGGGTCAATTGGAAGAGGTTCTGTGCTCGGATGTGAATAGTTGTGCGCTAGCAGAAGATGAAAGTCAGCTTGTCGGATTTTTAGTCTGGCAGGAGACAGACTTTGAAGCAGAAGTCCTGCAGATTGCTGTATTGCCTAGCTATCAGGGACAGAAAATCGCGACAGCCTTGTTTGACTTTTTGCCAGCAGACAAAGAAATTTTCCTCGAAGTGAGGGAGTCAAACAAGCCAGCTCTGCTATTTTACAAAAAAGAAAAATTTGAAGAAATCGCGCGGCGGAAGGCCTACTACCATGCGCCGGTGGAAGATGCGATTGTCATGAAAAGAGAGATCCATGAAAGATAGATATATTTTAGCTTTTGAGACGTCTTGTGACGAGACCAGTGTGGCGGTTCTGAAGAATGAGACTGAGCTTTTGAGCAATGTCATTGCCAGCCAGATTGAGAGTCACAAGCGTTTTGGCGGAGTGGTACCGGAAGTGGCCAGCCGTCACCATGTGGAGGTCATTACGGTTTGCATTGAGGAGGCCTTGGCAGAAGCAGGGATTAGCGAGGAGCAAGTCACAGCGGTGGCCGTTACCTACGGTCCTGGTCTGGTTGGGGCGCTTCTGGTCGGCTTGGCAGCGGCCAAGTCTTTTGCTTGGGCTCATGATATTCCCTTGATTCCGGTCAATCACATGGCTGGACACCTGATGGCAGCCCAGAGCGTGGAGCCCTTGGAATTTCCCTTGCTGGCTCTCTTGGTCAGTGGTGGCCATACCGAGCTGGTCTATGTTAGTCAGGCTGGTGACTATAAGATTGTGGGGGAAACTCGCGATGATGCGGTCGGTGAAGCCTATGATAAGGTCGGTCGAGTCATGGGGCTGACCTATCCAGCAGGCCGGGAGATTGATCAGCTGGCTCATCAAGGACAGGATATTTATGATTTTCCGCGGGCCATGATTAAGGAAGACAATCTGGAATTTTCTTTTTCCGGTCTCAAGTCGGCCTTTATCAACCTGCACCATAATGCCCAGCAAAAGGGAGAAGACTTGTCTAATCAAGACTTGTCTGCTAGCTTTCAGGCGGCGGTCATGGATATTCTCATGGCCAAGACTAAGAAGGCACTGGAGAAATATCCAGTCAAGACCCTGGTCGTGGCGGGCGGTGTTGCGGCCAATCAAGGCCTGAGAGAACGCTTGGCAGCTGAGATTCAGGATGTTAAGGTGATCATTCCGCCTCTTCGCCTTTGCGGTGACAATGCCGGTATGATTGCCTATGCCAGTGTCAGTGAGTGGAATAAGGAAAATTTTGCTGGACTAGATCTGAATGCAAAACCTAGCCTAGCATTTGAAACCATGGAGTAAAGGAGAAGAATGCGCGGACAGACATTTAAACAAGGGGCACAAGCGGCGGTGCCAACGGCTCTGGGCTATATTGGGATTGGTCTAGCCTGCGGCATCATGGCATCGCCTTATATGAATCCCTTGGAGATGGGGTTGATGAGTGTTCTGGTTTATGCCGGCAGTGCCCAGTTTGCTATGATTGGTTTATTTGCCCAGCAGGCGCCGGTTTTGGCCATCGCACTGACTGTTTTTCTCATCAATATCCGGCATCTTTTGCTCTGTCTGCATGCATCAACTCTTTTTCGTAAGTCTAGCTTAGCTCAGAACATTGTCATTGGCTCTTTTTTGACGGATGAATCTTATGGGGTCTTGATGGGAGAGCAGGTGCATACAGAAGAGATTGCGGCTAGCTGGATGATGGGTAACAATTTCATGAGTTATACTTCTTGGATTTTGGGTACTATTTTAGGAACTGCCCTCGGCGCCCTTCTGCCCAATCCTGAGAGCTTTGGCCTAGACTTTGCCCTAGTCGCCATGTTTATTGGCATTTTTTCTTCTCAGTTTACAATCATGCTGCGACGGGTCAAGATAAAGAAGCTCTTTTTCGTCTTGGGTGTGGTGGGCCTTGCCTACTTGCTCCTGACCATGCTGCTTCAAAATTCACTGGCGGTGCTTTTTGCAACCTTGCTAGGCTGTACAGTGGGGGTGATTTTGGATGATAAGTAAGTATATTTTGCTGGCCATTCTTTTGTCAGCCCTGGTCACTTGGATTCCGCGGGTTTTGCCCTTTATCCTAGTCAAGTACAAGGGGCTTCCGCCCATGGTAGAGCGTTTCCTCAAATATCTGCCAGTTTCCATTATCTTTGCCCTTATCCTGTCCAGTGTCACCAATGCTAAAACAGGTCAGCTGCCGAGTTTTAAATGGCTGGATTTAATAGTCGTTTTTCCGACTAGCTATGTAGCTTTTAAGTATAAAAACTTGATTGCAACTGTTGTGTTTGGTGTAGTCTTAGTAGCCTTGCTGCGCTATCTGACTGGATTTCTTGGGCTGTAAAGAATATACAAGACAGATTGAATCGGTCGATTCGGTCTATTTTTTTTGTTAAATTCTAAGAATTATCTGAAA
>CAUVQK010000291.1:0-2722 GCA_963553705.1 uncultured Streptococcus sp. | reverse complement strand
TCATGAATCGCTTGGCTGGTAAGAAAATCGCTGTTGTAGGGAATAAGCCAGGTGTTACCAAGGGTCAGCAATGGCTCAAGTCAAATAAAGATTTGGAAATCTTGGATACGCCAGGGATTCTCTGGCCTAAGTTTGAAGATGAGACGGTTGCTCTCAAGCTTGCTCTGACTGGAGCTATTAAGGATAATCTGCTACCTATGGATGATGTGACGATTTTTGGCCTCAATTATTTCAAAGAGCATTATCCTGAGGAGCTGACAGCACGCTTCAAGCAGCTGGATCTAAGTCAGGAAGCACCAGACATGATTATGGATATGACCAAAAAACTCGGCTTCCGCGATGACTATGACCGTTTTTACAATCTTTTTGTCAAAGATGTCCGCGATGGCAAGTTAGGTCGTTATTGCTTGGATACGGTTGGAGAACTAGATGGCAACGATTAAAGAAATCCAGCAACGTTTAGAGTTAGTGACTGATTTGGCTGATCCTTTTCTGGCAGAAGCAGCGAATGATTTACGCAGTGGAGTTCAAAAGGCGATTGAAAAGCGTAAAAGAGCTATTCAGGCGGAGTTAGATGAGGATTTTCGTCTGGAGCAGATGCTACGGTACGAAAAAGAACTTTATAAAGCCGGCTATCAGACGATTGCTGGGATTGATGAAGTCGGTCGTGGTCCTCTAGCTGGACCCGTTGTCGCTGCAGCAGTTATCTTACCTCCAGGATGTAAAATTAAAGGACTCAACGACAGTAAAAAAATTCCTAAGAAAAAGCATGATGAAATCTATCAAGCAGTTATGGATAAAGCTTTGGCAGTCGGTATTGGCCTGATGGACAGCGAGATTATTGATCAAGTCAATATCTACGAAGCGACCAAGCTTGCTATGAAAGAGGCTTTGTCTAAGCTTTGTCTCAAGCCAGATTATCTGCTGATTGATGCCATGAAGCTAGATGTCGAGATTCCGCAAGAGTCCATCATCAAAGGTGATGCTAATTCGCTATCTATTGCAGCGGCCAGTATTGTTGCTAAGGTTACTCGGGATAAGCTAATGGCAGACTACGACAAGAAATTTCCTGGCTATGATTTTGCGAAAAATGCTGGTTATAGGACCAAAAGTCATTTGCAAGGCTTGGAACGAAGTGGCGTAACTCCTATTCATCGCAAGACATTTGAACCAATAAAATCCATGTATGAATAGGCACGAAGAGGTGAGGCATGCTTATCAGTAAAATCTTAAACAATAATGTGGTGATTTCTGAAGAAAACCAAGAAGAAGTTATTCTCATGGGACGAGGACTGGCCTTTGGTCGAAAAGTTGGCCAGGAGATTCCAGATGAGCTGATTGAGAAAAAGTATGTCTTGTCAGAAAATAGACGCCAGCTTCTGATGGAGTTGCCAGCAGAGGTCATGGAAATGTCGGATAAGATTATTTCTTTCGCAAAGGAGAAACTGCAGAAGAAGCTCAAAGACAGTGCTTTTCTGGCGATGGCAGATCATATCCACGGAGTCTTGCTGCGCTTGGAAGATGATATTTATCTCAAGAATTTTCTCATGTGGGATATTAAACGCTTTTTTCCTATCGAGTTTGAGGTTGGTCAGTATGCAAAACAGCTTTTGAGCGCTTATGTCAGCAAGGAACTTCCAGATGATGAAGCAGCATTTATGGCGCTGACCTTGGTCAATGCAGAGTTGGAAAATGGCGATGGAACTGCGCGTGATTTGACTATGATGATGGAGGAAATCATGACCATTGTCAAGTACAGTTTGGAAATTTCTTTAGACGAGGAAGACATCTACCTTGAGCGCTTCATGACCCATCTAAAATTTTTCTGTGAGCGAGTTCTGACTGATAGAGGCCACCGTGATTTAGAGGACAATGAGATGTTTGACTTACTTAAATGTAAGTATCCCTTGGCTTATGAAACCACTAGGAAGATTGCTGAATTTTTAAAGCAAACCAGAAATTACCAAACATCAGAGGATGAACAACTTTACCTGACCATCCATTTGTCACGCATGAAAAGGAGGATGCCATGCAAAGCGAATACGAAAAAATGATTGCTGGAGAGATTTACCGACCACAAGACATTGAATTAAGAGAATTGGCAGCAAGGTCAAAGGAATTTCAATATCGTTTTAACCAAGAACAAGACAGTGTCAAGCGCACGGCTATTATCAAAGAATGGTTTGGCAGCACAGGGGAGAATCTTGCTATGAAGCCTGACTTGGTCTGTGATTATGGAATCAATATTCATCTAGGGGAGAATTTTTATTCTAACTGGAATCTGACTATGTTGGACGTTTGCCCGATTCGCATCGGAGATAATGCTTTGCTTGGTCCAAATTGCCAGCTTCTGACACCTCTTCATCCGCTTGATCCAGTGGAAAGAAATTCCGGTATTGAGTACGGAGCACCAATCACTATTGGTGATAACTTTTGGGCTGGCGGAGGTGTGACGATTCTGCCAGGCGTGACGCTAGGAGATAATGTGGTAGTCGGAGCAAGTGCGGTTGTGACCAAGTCTTTTGGTGATAATGTAGTCTTGGCTGGCAATCCTGCTAAGATTATTAAGGAAATCCCTGTTCATAAAGAACAAAAGATGTGTTAAAGGCTATAGGCAAAGAGACCAGCTATTGACAACATAAAATTAAATAAAATCATAAGGAAGGAACTGTACTGCAGTTCTTTTTTTGAACTTTTTTTACGAATAAGAAAGTGAGGTGAA
>CAUVQK010000290.1:0-2729 GCA_963553705.1 uncultured Streptococcus sp. | reverse complement strand
GGCAATAGTCATATTTTTACTAGATTTCACAGCAGCCTCCTTTCAGTTTAGCAAATTTTATAGTATAATGTAATCAAAACGGAACAGCTTGTTCAGTTTTCTTCATCTTTATTATCCCTTATTCTCAGAAAGGAAACAAGAAGCAATTGAGGGGCTTTGTCTGTTACTGAACAATCCTGCTCTTTTGTTCCGAAACGCTATGGACAGACGAGTCAAGAAATCACGCGCAGCCATTTACCAAGCTTTTATCAGCCTGCTGCATCAAAAAAGCTATGAAAGCATCACCGTGCAAGAAATCATCGACCTGGCAGACGTTGGCCGGTCGACTTTTTATGCCCATTTCGATACCAAGGAAGCCTTGCTGGAGGAGGTTTGCCAAGACCTTTTTCAGCATACCTTTCTTGAACGCGACCATGGCAAGGATCTCTTTGAAGCAACCACCCATATTTTCAAGCATTTTCAAAAGAATCAGGACAAGATTGCGACCTTGCTGCTTTCGAAAAATATCTATTTCACCAACCGCTTAAAGATTGAGCTGGAAAACTATCTCTTTCCGATGATTCAGGAACAGCTCCTGCGAAAAAAATCTCAGCTGCCAGAGCCCTTTCTGAGAAATTACGTGACTTCTACCTTTGTGGAGACGGTCAGCTGGTGGCTCCAGCAAAAGAAAACATTGCCAGAAACAGTTATCAGCCAGTATTTTCTGGATTTGATGGACTGATTTTATTTTGATATTTATATAGGAGGAAACTTAACTTTATGAAAAAGCAACATTCGAAATTTTTGCTCCCAGGTATTTTGATGGTGGGGGTTGTCCTACGGGCACCTTTTGCAGTGCTGCCCGTTGTTCTGGGCGATATTGCCAAGGGACTGCAAGTTCCCGTCAACTCTCTGGGACTGCTGACTAGCCTGCCCTTGATCATGTTTGCCCTCTGCTCAGCCTTTTCCCCACGCCTAGCTCAAAAGGTCGGCCTGGAAAAGCTCTTTACCATAGCCATGATTGTGCTGACCCTGGGCTCTTTTATTCGTATCTTTAACCTGCCTCTACTCTATGCAGGTACAATCATGCTAGGGGCTGCCATCGCTGTCTTAAATGTGCTCCTGCCTAATGTCATTCAGGCCAATCAGCCAGAGAAAATTGGATTTCTAACCACGCTTTATATCACTTCTATGGGACTGGCCATCTCAGTCATGTCTCCCTTGGCTGCGCCTATTGTCCGCTTAGCTGGCTGGAAAGGACTGATTCTCGTCCTGACCCTCATCTGCTTACTGGCTTGCTTGATTTGGCTTCCCAACAGCCGGCACAATCACCAACTGACTAGCAAAAGCCGCGAGCATCAAATGGGCTCCCTGCTAAAAAATCCTAGAGTATGGGCTCTGATTGTTTTCGGTGGCCTGCAGTCTTTACTCTTTTATACGGCTATCACTTGGCTGCCGACTCTTGGTCAGTTGGCAGGACTTTCCAATGATGCTACTGGATTCTTGGCCTCTGTCTTTTCCTTTATCAGTCTTCCTCTGGCTATGACGATACCTAGTCTGACAACGCGTCTATCCGCTAAAAAACGCTTAGGGATGATTGCTCTCTTTTCTGCAACCGGTATGGTTGGTCTGGGTATGCTGCTGGTAAAGACAGATTCCTTTGTCTACTGGCTCATCCTCAATCTGCTAATCGGTATGTCCGTCAGCGCCCTCTTCCCCTACCTCATGGTCACTTTCTCGCTGAAAACCAGTACTCCTGAACAAACCGCTCAGCTATCTGGCTTAGCCCAGACTGGTGGTTATATTCTGGCCGCCTTTGGACCTAGCCTCTTTGGATACAGCTTTGATTTATTCCATTCCTGGACTCCAGCCATCCTCATTCTCATTGGTCTGGCTGCCATCGTGACACTAACACTCTTTTACATTGAGAAGTTTGACAAGATATAGTAAAGACGAAAAAACGCTTAGAAATCCTAAGCGTTTTTGCAATAGTTGAGGCACTCTTCTAGGTCCACATCCTGCTCTAAGTGCTCTGGTGCCTACGTTCTCGCATAATTTCTACGACTTGCTCAAAAATCTCTGTTTTCTTCATTTTTTACTCCTTCTTCCAAGTGTCCTCATCATCCAGCAGGCCTCGCTTGGGCACTTTTGAGACATGACGATTGCCAGCCACATAAAAGCCTAAGGGCTCCTCCCGCCAGGCATCTGTGCAGGTCACGCCAATCCGCGGACGACTGGCAATCTGATTGGGAGTCAGCTCATGGGCTAATTGCAGACTGGAGGTCTCTAAACTCTGTCCATCAAAGCGCTTATCAATCCCAGCATACTTGGTTAGCTTGCCAGGGCCGTTAGCTATAATTCGGCCATCCGGTAGCTCCAAAGCTCGAATCAGTACGGCTTCGGCTACATTTTCAGCCTTGGTCACTAGATTCAGCATCTGATGGCCATAAATCTGATAAACATACCAGTGACCAGCTGGTAGATACATGGATTCATTCCTAGGGGAGTGGCGCCCTCCAGCTGAATGACAGGCACTGTCCTGACTTCCTAGATAGGCTTCTGTTTCGACAATTCGGCCTAGCTTCTGGCCATTTAGAATCAATTGCATACCTAGCAAAGCTCGCGTTGCTGCAACTGTGTCTGTCTTGATGAGATTCTGAAAGTTTCTTGATAACATAGGTTGATTATAGCATGATTTCTCCATTTACAGAGGAAAAGAAATGTTGCAAAAATGTTATTTTTCTCCTTCT
>CAUVQK010000289.1:0-2752 GCA_963553705.1 uncultured Streptococcus sp. | reverse complement strand
GAGACAAGAATTAGAGAGAAATAAGAATGAAAAAATACAGCAAAATAATCATGTCCTGCGCCTGCCTAGCTTTAGCTTTTGGGCTGGCATCATGTGCTAGTTCGCAGAAAAATAATCAAACAAGTCAAACTACATCGACTTATTCAAATCTAAACAGTAAAAAGAGTGTCGAAGAAGTCAAGAATTTGTTGGCTGCCGACTTGGATAAAGACAGTGTCGATAACTTTGTCAATCTAGTCAATGACTACAATGGACTTGTTGGTTCTACTGGATTAACGGGCGATTTCACTAAGTTTACCAAAACCGAATATGACGTAGAAAAAATCAATCCTTTGTGGCAGGCCAAGAAGGGCGATTTTATCGGGACAAATTGTCGGATTAATACTTACACTTTGCTGAAAAATAGCATCGACATCCCTCAAATAGAAAAAGATAACGAACTCTTGTTCATAGATAATGATTCGATTGACAAGGGCAAGCTCTTTGATGCCAAGGATAAGGAAGAATTTAATATTCTGTTTTCAAGAGTCAAGACTGAAGCGACTCAAGATGTAAAAGTCCACGCTAAGAAGATGGAGGAATACTTCAAACAGTTCAAGTTTAATGAAAAGGCTCGAATGCTCTCTGTCATTGTTCATGACAATCTTGACGGTGATTCTCTCTTTGTAGGTCATGTCGGTGTCTTGGTTCCAGATAAAGATGGCTACTTATTTATCGAAAAGCTGACATTTGAAGAGCCTTATCAGGCAATCAAATTTGCGACCAAGGAAGATGTCTACAAATACTTGCAGACCAAATATAAGGACTACACAGGGGAAGGTTTGGCCAAGCCCTTTATCATGGACAATGATAAGTGGGTAGAGGGTAAGTAGTGTGCTTTAGTTAGCATTAAGAAAATAGAACTGGGAGATTTAGGGTATGGAATTAAATGATTTTACAGAAAAGGAACAGGAGCAGATCAATCAAGGGCTCAGCACTGCAGAAATTTCCGATAAGGAAGCTGCCAAAAAGATTTTAGCACTTGTGCCCCAAGAGTGGATTAAGAGGATTCCTTTCTTCGTGAGAGGGCATGCAACGACCAAGACGGTTGAGAGAGTTGCTAAGCAATATCCTGAACTATTCGCTGTTGCTAAGCGGCAAGGCGAACTTCCGGACAAGGAAAGAGAAGAATTGCGCGTGATTATGACAGAGATTTTTGAAGAAAAGATGAATAAGCATAAGATTAAATGAGTTCTTACTTTGAAAGAAGTAAGAGCCTTAGGAAGTCACTGGAAGCAGTGGCTTTTTCATTTGTTTATGGACATGAAGAGGCTAGTTATTAAAGCTCTATTTGGACGTTGAGTTCTAATCGGGCTTTGGGACTATTCTCCATGAGAATTATTGGCAAAAATGGTATAATGTTCCTATATTTTCTAGAGGAAAAGGCAGGCTATGAAATTACTTTATACAGATATTCGCCATTCCTTAACCAAGGTCTTGGTGGCGGAGGCCGAGAGCTTGGTGGCGACCGGTAAGCGAGTCTTTTATATTGCGCCAAATTCGCTTTCTTTTGAGAAGGAGCGGGCGGTTTTGGAGTGCCTGAAGAACAAGGCTTCTTTTGCCATTACAGTGACGCGCTTTGCCCAGATGGCTCGGTATTTTGTCCTCAATGATGTTCGGCAAGGGCAGAGTTTGGACGATATTGGTCTGGGAATGCTGATTTATCGGACCTTGACAGAGTTAGATGATGGAGATCTTAAGGTCTATGGCCGGATTAAGAAGGATCCCCAGTTTATCCAGCAGCTGATGGACCTTTATCATGAACTGCAGACCGCTCAGATGTCCTTTGCGGATTTGGAATTTCTTGAGGAGCCTGAGAAGCGAGAGGATCTGGTCAAGATTTTTACTGCAGTGACTGCTGCTCTGAATAGGGGCGATTTTGATTCGTCTTCTCAGATTGCTGCTTTTGCACAGCATATTCTGGCTGGTGATACGGATGAGGAGTTGGAGAATTTGGCCCTGGTCATTGATGGCTTTACTCGTTTTTCTGCCGAAGAGGAATACCTGGTCGGTCTCCTGCATCGAAAAGGTGTGGAGATTGTTATCGGGACCTATGCCAGCCAAAAAGCCTATCGAGCAGCTTTTCGTGAGGGCAATCTCTATCAGGCAAGCGTGGATTTTTTGAGAAAGCTGGCCGAGGACTATCAGGTCAAGCCTGACTATATCTCTCATGCAGAAGCAGAAGATGCCTTTGGACGGATTTCTAAGATCTTAGAGAGTCGTTATGACTTTTCAGAATCAACGGTTAGTCTTAGTGAGACAGACCGCTCGCAGCTTCAGATTTGGGCTACTATGAACCAGAAAGAAGAGCTGGAGTATGTGGCTAAGTCCATCCGACAGCGGGTTCATGATGGTGTACGCTATAAGGATATTCGTCTGCTTTTGGGAGATGTGGAAGCCTACCAGCTTCAGCTCAAGACTATTTTTGAACAATATCAGATTCCCTACTATCTGGGGCGGAGCGAGTCGATGGCCCAGCATCCGCTGGTTCAGTTTGTTGAGTCCTTGGAGCGGCTCAAACGCTATAATTTCCAACTGGAAGACCTGCTCAATCTCTTAAAGACGGGGCTCTACGGCGATTTGACTCAAGAGGAGCTGGATCATTTTGAGCAATATCTGCGCTTTGCGGATATCAAGGGATTAGCCAAGCTAGCCAAAGATTTCACGGCCAATAGCCAAGGGAAATTTGACCTAGACCGTCTCAATCATATTC
>CAUVQK010000288.1:0-2755 GCA_963553705.1 uncultured Streptococcus sp. | reverse complement strand
TGTTGACTTATATTGCCCTTTTTTCTAGTCTAAAGATAGAATGATTTCGTAGGTACACGGAGACTTGAACAACTAAGTCTATTTTTTAAAGGAAACTTTATTTAGTAGATTTTGTCATGTTTCTGCATATCCGCGGTATGTTCATTTTTTGTGCTTTCTAGCTTCTATTTGCTTATCTTTAGATTAATCCTGTCGCTCCTATGACAGTGTAAGCTGGAAGCCTATAGACGAATATTCCTACTTAGACACTCCTGTGTCTGCTTTGTGCAACTAAAAACAGCTCTGCTAAATAAAGCAGGGCTGTATTTTGTGTTATAAAACGAAGGAGACATCTATGCTTCAAATAAGAAATCTAACGATCACCCACCTAAAAGACCTGAAAGAGTTAGTCAAAGATTTGTCACTGACTGTCAATCAAGGAGACAAGGTCGCTATTATCGGTGAGGAGGGCAATGGCAAGTCCACCCTGCTCAAGCTCCTGCTAGACGAGCGACTGGTCAGCTCCTATGTCAGCTACAGCGGACAGATTGATAAGTCCTATACTGCTGCTGTCTACTTACCCCAGCAGCTACCTTCAGAGGATGCCCAACTGACGCTCAATGACTATTTCTTTGCTGATTTTGAGACAGAACTGGACTATGCCAACCTCTACCGCTATGCTGGAGAGCTCAACTTTGACAGCCAGCGTTTTGCCAGTCAGCATCAGCTCTCTAGCCTATCTGGAGGAGAAAAGCTTAAAGTCCAGCTTATCAAGAAACTAGCCAGCGATTGGGACATTCTCTTTCTTGATGAGCCCTCTAATGACCTTGATCTCGAAACTCTGACATGGCTGGAAAACTTTATCAGCCACAGCCAGAGAACGGTCCTTTTCGTCTCTCACGACGAGCACTTTCTCGCTCAAGCTGCGACCAAGATTGTTCATCTGGAGCGAATCAAAAAGAAGCAGGAGGCTAGAACCAGTGTCAAGAGTCTGGACTATGAAAATTATCGCCATCAACGTCAGGAATCCTTTGAAAAACAAGGTCAATTGGCACGGAAAGAGCGGGAAGAACACGCCAAGACCATGGAAAAACACCGACGGGTTAAGCAGAGTGTGGAGCATACTTTACGAAACACCCATGACGCTACTGCAGGTCGACTGGTGGCTAAGAAAATGAAAAATATTCTCTCGCAGGGCAAACGATTTGAAAAGGCAGGCGCTGAAATGACAGAAATCCCGACACAAGAAGATGCTATCAGCCTTTATTTCTCAGACATAGAAGCTCTGCCATTGACCAAAAGAATCCTGAAATTAGAAGGAATGAAACTGGAAACAGACGAACGACAACTGGCTGAGAACCTGACTCTGGAGGTCTGCGGCCAGGAAAAAATCGGACTGATTGGTGCTAATGGTGCAGGAAAATCCACTTTGCTTAAGGAAATATGGAAGATCCTGCGTGAGCGGACAGACATGCGAGTAGGCTACATGCCCCAGCATTATGGTGACTTGCTGGCTGATGAAAGCAGCTCTTTGGATTTTCTGGCTCCCTCTGGCGACAAGTCCCAGGAGGAGAAAATCCTGACGCATCTAGCCAGTCTCCAGTTCACGCGCGACGAGGCCCGCCACCCGATTGGGCAGCTTTCCGGTGGCCAAAAAGCCAAGCTCCTCCTGCTCAAACTAGTCCTAGACCGTCCCAATGTCCTCCTGCTGGACGAGCCAACCCGCAACTTCTCTCCCACCTCTCAGCCTCAGGTTCGCCAGCTTTTAGCGACCTATCCTGGCGCTATTATCGCTGTCTCCCACGATCGGATATTTCTCAAAGAAGTCTGCCAGAAGATTTATAAACTGACAGAAACAGGGTTGGAAGATGTTGAATTTGAAAAGTAATTCAAAAATTTTCTTCATTGTCTTTATTGACTACTTATGGTCACTTCCTTTATAATGAAGATAGTTTCATAGAAAGTTCAGGTTTTAAACATGGGAGATATCATAAATATTGCTGCTGAAAACACACTTAACAAAAAAGAGATTTTTAACGAACAAACCCAATTCGTTGAACTCACAGATCAGATACTTTTACAAACTCGTTCTGAAATTGAACAACCAACTACAATGAAGATACCAATTATTGAGTTGTCAGAATTAGGAACTACTGTAGCTTCTCTTATCCCTAATTTGACAAAAGTTGTCCAAGGAAATAATGGCGAAAAAGCCTATCGCATTGTTAATAAAGCTGCTGGCGATACCTTAAAAAAGGCAAAAAATGGTAACTACTGGGGAGCTCTGCGAAAAGCGGATGGAGGCTCGAAATTTGTCCAACTTCAAGAAATAAGTGAACTTGCAAATGAAGGATTGATGATTCAACCACAAGTTATCATTGTCGCTGCACTCTTATATTCTGTTGAGAAAAGATTAGACAATATTGTTGAACTTGAGAAACAAATTTTATCATTTTTAGAAACCGAAAAAGAGTCTTCAATTGAAGCCGATGCCGAGACATTGATGGATTTAATTAGGAAATATAAGCATAATTGGGACAATAGCCACTTCGTCTCCAGCAGCCATAAAATGGTAATGGATATTCAGAGAAGTGCGAGACAGCAAATGACTTCCTACCAAAAGAAATTAGAAGAAGATTTAAAATCTACCCCTCTTCTTATAATCCAATCAGAAGTTTCATCAGCTAAGAAAAAAATTAGTAAGAAATTTAAATACTACAGCTTATCTCTATACACCTATTCACTGGCATCTTATATCGAAATTATGCTCAGTGGA
>CAUVQK010000287.1:0-2767 GCA_963553705.1 uncultured Streptococcus sp. | reverse complement strand
AAATGAGGAAAAAACTGTTTAGTATCTTGTTTTTCTTAGCAATGATATTTGGAACTGGCCGAATCGCTTTCGCTAATGAACAGATTAGTGCGGAACTAAGTGGCGATGGTCAAAATCAATTGTCAGTCAAGGCAAGAAATTCAAGCAATTCAGAGATAAACGATGTTAACTATCAGTTAAATTTGCCGCAAGGTTATAAAGTTGATGGGCCTTTACCTACATCGGAAATCCTGCAGCCTGGTCAAACTCAAGAGTTTAAGGTAAAAATTAAGCAGGAGCAAGTGGCAGTTTTGCCTAAGACAGGGGAAAAAATAATCACTTTCTCAGTTATTGGTTTTATCGTGCTTCTTCTTGGTCTCATCTTATTGAGATATAGCTACTCAAGAAGATTGTTATTAACTTTCTTAGTGATTTCAGGCAGTGCTTTCGGTGCAGCACTCGTATCAGCTGACACTTTGGTCGCTTCTCTTGTTGAGTTTAGTCAGAGCGTTCGGCTCTTTGATAAAGATGTACCAGTTCGACTGACTGTTTATTATCGCTCGGTTGAAAATCCTCTTCTTGGAGAGAAATCTAGCCTGACTAATCAAACTTCTGTCAATCCTGCTACTGAGGCATACGTAGGTTCATCTACTATGCCAAGTCAGACGGATACGCAAGGAATATCAGGGAACGGTAGCACGTCACCAGTTGATATTGGGACGCCAGCCTATCCAAGTTCGTCTTCAGATAGTAGTGCAAGTACAGGGCTAAATTCAGATTCACCAGTGACACCGGTAGATACCATTACTGTGACGTCACCGTCTGATACTGGGTCTTCGCTTGGTAGTCAATCATCACCAGGGACAGCTATTCCATCTCCATCTTCAGATGGAAGTGGTTCAAGTCCGACAGTTTCAAGTGCAGATTCACCAGGGACATCTGTAGATTCAGGAACCGTTCCGACAGCGTCTGACAATGGGGCAGTAGTCACCGATCCATCATCAAGTATGGATACTCTGACTCCATCTTTGGATAGTGGAGCTTCAGGTGTGGTTCCAAGTCCAACTGTTCCGGATTCAGATCCACCAGTGACATCTGTAGATTCAGGAACTGTTCCGACAGCATCTAACAATGGGGCAGTAGTCACCAATCCGTCACCAAGTGTGGATACTCTGACTCCATCTTTGGATAGCGGTGCTTCAGGTTTAGTTCCAAGTCCAACTGTTCCGGATTCAGATTCACCAGTAACATCTGTAGATTCAGGAACCGTTCCGACAGTGTCTGATACTGGATCTTCTGTTGGCACCCAACCATCAACACCAGTGAATCCTAATCAATCAAGGAATCCTGACACTTCATCCTCGGAGAAAAATAGCCAAGGGGATGAATTAGGAAATAGTTCTGATAGCCCAAAACAAGGGTCAGCAGAAGAAGTTCTACTTTCAGGTCACGCTTTTTCAAATCTAACAGGCAGAGGTATAGAATTTGGAACCGTTACTCTGAAAGAGAATGGTAAAGAAATTCAAACGATTGAAACGGATAGTGATGGTTATTTCTATGTTCACCTGACTAGAGGAAAAACCTATACCCTTCATGGGAAGGATTTTGAAGCTAGTATTACTGCAAATGGAAATAATGATTTCCAAGTTCACAATATTCTTGGTCAATTCTCTCCGGGACGTAATAACTCAGATGCTATGGGCAAGGTTGTTCTCAATCCATCAGTTGTTCAACTAGATGTTGTTGATTATCAGGTTGATGAAAAGGCTGGTCAGGTCATCTTGCCTGAGGAGAAAAAACTAAAATCAGGGGATGTTATTGTTCTGCCGGCAAGCGGAAATTATCCTACAGGTTTTGCTTTTAAAGTGGTTTCTTCAAAAATCGCTGACGGGAAAACCGTTCTGACTGTCACAAAGGCTACTTTAGAAGAGGTAGCCAAAGAGATTAATGTACAGACAGAGTTTGATCTTGATGGAGGAACCTTTACTCCTGCTGAAGGAACGAGTGTAGAAGAAGATGAAGGAGATGACCTCGGTAATAGAGCCTCGGTCTCTGCTTCTGCAGCTGCTAGAAAGACATGGAAGAAGAAAATCAAAGGTGTTGATGTTGGCTTGAAAGTTACCGGAAAGGTCGAGGCTAAGCTTGACTGGGCTCCAGGACGTTCTCCGCATGTCTTTGTAAAACCGTCTCTTAACTTTAAGTTGACGACTGATTTCAAGAAAGAAGCCAGTTTTGAAGACAAGGTAAAACTAGTGACGGTCAATTTTTCATCTTATTACGGTGTTGTAGTTAGCGTAGACATCTATGTGTTCCTCAATGCTGAAGGAAAGTTTAATATTAGTACAGAAAGCAATTTTGATGTAGCAGCTGAATTAGGTGTCAAAAATCAGAAAGCTTACTTTGATCAAAATGTTCAATTAAGCAATAAGTTAGACTTAAACATTTATGGTCAAATAAAAGAGGGGCCTATGGCAGTCTTTAAACCAGGATTCCTTAATCTATCTGTAGCATCCTTTGATGTTGCGGTTGGCCTCGGGTTAGAAGGTGAACTGAATGCTCAGGTCACTCAGAAAAATCTTGATTCGCCTAAATTAGAAAAAGCCAGTGGTCGTGCTGTTCTCTTTGCGGACTTAACCCTAGGTTATGAAGTGGGCTTCTCTGGTCTGAAGTTGGAAGGAAAATTCTTAGACAGTGAGCGTTTCTTTGAGCGTCTGATGGCTAAGGGAGAGTACAAACCAAACAGTGGTAAAAGAAAGCTCAAAGACGTCAAGCCATTAGATGAATCTGA
>CAUVQK010000286.1:0-2773 GCA_963553705.1 uncultured Streptococcus sp. | reverse complement strand
CTCTTCCGATCTCACAATGGAAATAGCATTATTAACAGATGTTGGTCAGAAACGAACAAATAATCAAGACTATGTCAATCACTTTGTCAACCGAGCAGGACGCACTATGATCATCTTGGCTGACGGGATGGGAGGACACCGTGCAGGAAATATCGCTAGTGAGATGGCGGTAACAGACCTTGGTGTGGCTTGGGTGGATACCCAAATTGACTCAGTCAATGAAGTTCGTGAGTGGTTTGCCCACTACCTGGAGATTGAAAATCAAAAAATTCATCAACTAGGTCAGGACGAAGCCTACAGAGGTATGGGAACAACGCTAGAAGCTGTTGCGTTTATTGACAACCAAGCCATCTATGCTCATATTGGAGATTCTCGTATCGGTTTGATTCGTGGAGAAGAATACCACCAGTTGACGAGTGACCATTCCTTGGTTAATGAATTGCTCAAGGCTGGTCAATTGACTCCAGAAGAAGCAGAAACTCACCCTCAAAAGAATATCATCACCCAGTCTATCGGACAAAAAGATGAAATCCAGCCAGATTTTGGGATGATTACACTGGAGTCAGGAGATTATCTCTTGCTCAATAGTGATGGTTTGACCAATATGATTTCGGCAAGTGAGATTTATGATATCGTAACTAGCGATATTTCCCTAGCAGACAAGGCGGCAACCCTCATTCGCTTCGCTAACAATGCAGGAGGTTTAGACAACATTACGGTTGCCCTTGTTTACATGAACGAGGAGGCAGCAGAATGATCCAAATCGGCAAGATTTTTGCCGGGCGGTATCGGATTGTCAAGCAGATTGGTCGAGGAGGCATGGCAGATGTTTACTTGGCCAAGGATTTGATCCTAGACGGGGAAGAAGTGGCAGTGAAGGTCCTGAGGACCAACTACCAGACGGACCCAATTGCTGTGGCACGTTTCCAGCGTGAAGCGAGGGCCATGGCGGATCTGGACCATCCTCATATCGTTCGGATAACAGATATTGGTGAGGAAGACGGTCAACAGTACCTAGCTATGGAATACGTTGCAGGCCTTGACCTCAAGCGTTATATCAAAGAACACTACCCTCTTTCAAATGAAGAAGCAGTTCGGATCATGGGGCAAATCCTCTTGGCCATGCGCTTAGCCCATACTAGAGGAATTGTTCACCGGGATTTGAAACCTCAAAATATCCTCTTGACACCAGACGGCACAGCTAAGGTCACGGACTTTGGGATTGCCGTAGCCTTTGCGGAGACCAGTCTGACCCAGACCAACTCAATGTTAGGCTCCGTTCATTATTTGTCACCTGAGCAAGCGCGTGGTTCTAAAGCGACCTTCCAGAGTGATATCTATGCAATGGGGATTATCTTCTATGAGATGCTGACTGGTCACATTCCTTACGATGGGGATAGTGCAGTTACGATTGCTCTCCAGCATTTCCAGAAGCCTCTTCCATCAGTCATTGCTGAAAATCCATCTGTCCCTCAGGCTTTAGAAAATGTTGTCATTAAGGCAACTGCTAAGAAGCTGTCAGACCGTTATCAGTCTGTTTCAGAAATGTATGTGGACTTGTCAACTAGCTTGTCTTATAATCGTCGGAATGAACCGAAACTGGTCTTTGACGATGCGAGTAAGGCAGACACTAAGACTTTACCTAAAGTTCCACAAAGTACACTGACATCGATTCCTAAAGCTCCGGCGCAGGAAGAACGCCCTCAGCCAAAGAAACCAACTCAACCGGTCGCAGAGCCGGCTCCAGCGCCAAAGCCAGCCAAGAAACGAAAGTTTAAGGCTCGCTATATGATTCTTTTGGCCAGTCTTCTATTGGTTGCAGCCTCTTTGGTCTGGATTTTGTCAAGAACACCAGCAACGATTCCTATTCCTGACGTAGCCGGACAAACCGTTGCAGAGGCTAAGGAAGCTCTTAAAAAATCCAAGTTTGAAGCCGGTGAAGAAAAGTCAGAGGCCAGCGATACAGTAGCAGAAGGACGCGTTATTCGAACGGATCCAGAAGCTGGTAGCGGCCGAAAAGAAGGAACCAAGGTCAATTTGATTGTTTCTTCTGGTAAGCAATCCTTCCAATTGAGCAATTACGTCGGACGCAAGTATACGGATGTCGTAGCCGAACTCAAGGAGAAGAAGGTTCCTGAAAATCTAATCAAGATGGAAGAGGAAGAATCCAGCGAAAGCGAACCTGGAACCGTCCTCAGACAGACCCCTGCATCGGGTTCGACCTATGATCTCTCAAAAGCTACTACGATTACCTTAACAGTGGCTAAGAAGGTGACTAGTGTCAGCATGCCGAACTACATTGGTTCAAGTCTCGAGTTTACAAAGAATAACTTGACTCAGATTGTCGGTGTGAAGGAAGCAAATATTGAGGTTGTAGAAGTATCGACTGCTCCTGAAGGAACGGCAGAAGGAACTGTTGTAAGTCAAACGCCAAGAGCAGGAGAACAGGTTGATCTTGCAAGTACGCGTATCAAACTTTCCATCTACAAACCAAAAACACCACCATCAACTTCATCCTCTAATCCTGCCCAACGTGGGAACCAGGGTTCTCCTACAAGTCCAAACCAGGGGAACCAACAAGGAAATCAACAAGGGAACCCTCCTTCTAGCAGTTCATCCAATAGTGAAGGAACTCACGAAAGTTCTCGAGATTAAACGAATCTTTGTCATGATTTCATGACAAAGATTTTTTTTCACAAGATTTTGTGATAAAATATATGGAGTAGAAAAAAGGAGGAGAAAATGGACGAATCGAGAGAGTTGAATGCCGTCA
>CAUVQK010000285.1:0-2786 GCA_963553705.1 uncultured Streptococcus sp. | reverse complement strand
TTATCCCAGACGAAAAGAAAGAAAAGATTATTTTGGTCCAGGCGCCTAACGGGGCTTGGTTTCTACCCGGTGGAGAGATTGAAGAGGAGGAAAACCATCAGACTGCCCTTGAACGCGAGCTGATGGAAGAACTTGGATTCACAGCCCAGCTTGGCCGCTATCTTGGACAAGCTGATGAATATTTTTACTCTCGCCATCGCGACACCTATTTTTACAACCCAGCCTACCTATATGAGGTCACCTCTTTCCAAGAAGTCCAAAAACCGTTGGAAGATTTCAATCAGCTGGCCTGGTTCCCAGTCGAAGAAGCTATTGAAACACTCAAACGCGGCAGCCATAAATGGGGTATCCAGGCTTGGAAAAATGCACTTAAAGCTTAAAGAAATCATTCACAATTTATAGCAAACATGTTATAATAATAGCAGGTATAAAGCAGGAGGAAATCGTATGAAGCTTATTAATACAACAAACAGTCATGCTGACCTTGTCAAAAGCCAATTGGAAAGCACCGATGCGATATTAGTCGAAGTTTACTCTGCTGGAAACAGCGATGTTGTTTTTACACAAGCTCCTCTTCACTATGAAATTTTGATTTCAAACATGCACCGTGCTGTACGCGAACAGGAAATCGAAAAAATCAGAGAATTTTTCTTGAAGAGAAAAATTGATGCAAACGCTATTGATAAAGCTGCTATCCGAACGATTTACGCTAATAATCTAATCGAAATTTCCATTCCTGTTAAACAGTAAAAACTAAGGCCAGGCCTTAGTTTTTTTATTGTTTATAGATCATGGTAATGTGAGGCGTCGATTCAAAAATAAAGTGTTGGCCAACCGATTTGAAGCCATACTTTTCATAGAGAGCAGCCACCTGATCCTGAGCCTCTATTTCAATTTCCTTTCCTGGCCATTTTTCAGCACATAATTGTAAGATCTCTCTGATAAGCTGTCCCCCCAAGCCCTGTCCTCGTACAGACTGAGCTGTAACCACTCGACCAAAGACTAAATGCTCTCCCTCTTCAAAGACCCGAGCATAAGCATCAATTTTCCCTTTTTCATTAGCATGGTAAACGTGCACTGCTTCTAGGTCCTTCTCATCCAGTTCATGATAAATGCGCTCCTGCTCTACCACAAAGGTGTCAATGCGCAATTTTAAGATTTGATAAAATTCTATCGGGTTCAACTCAGTTAATTTTTTCCTAGACCACATACTTGTTTCCTCTAACTTTTTAATGTATAATAAATGCAAATGCAACTATAAAGGAGTTCCTATGGATTACCGTCAACTTTTCCGACAAATGAGCTTTATTTCTAGACAGGCTATGATGAAAATGAATCAGAAAGCCGGTAACTACGGCCTAGACAATAATTTGTTTCTACTTCTCATTCGCATCGTCGAAAATGAAGGTCTCAGCCAATCACAACTGGCAGAGATGGTGCAGATTGACAAGACTACCCTCAGTCGATCCCTAGGAAAGCTGGAAGATAGGGGCTTGATTATCAAAAAGACCAAAGCTCAAAATAAGAAGTTCAAAGAGCTCTATCCTAGCAATCAGGCTCTCAAACTCTACGACCAGCTGATTGGCTTTGAAAATACCTATGCCAGTCAGGCTCTGCAGCAACTGACTTCCTCTGAGCTCTTTCAGCTCCAAAGCATTCTAGCTAAAATAGACACACCTAAGGTATAACTAGTATAACAAGAAACAGTTGCAAATGCAATTGTTTCTTTCTTCTAATCTAGCTCCAAACCCAAACATCCTCAAATCTATCTAAAAAATGGCTTACCACTAAAGGGCAAAGCCATTTTTCATTTTCGAAACTTACTTGCTCTCAAAGCCTTCTGAGACAGCTTGAACAAAGTTTTCTTCTAAAATTTCTGCACAGTGGTCACAGACAAGAGCTTGATAACTGCGCTCTTTAACTGTTGTGTCAATGCGACGGCAGCGATCACAGACTTGCCCCTGCGCATGCTCTACGACAAAAGCTACATCTTCAAAGACTAGAGCGCCTTCTGGAGCAGGTCCTTCAGCAATTGTCAATTGAGAAACAATAAGAAGCTGTGCCACATCGCTGTTGACTGCTTCCAGCAAGGTCTTGATGACTTCATTTGGATAGACAGTCAGGTGTGCTTCCAACGATTTCCCGATAACCTTCTCATTGCGGGCTTCTTCTAAGGCTTTCTGAGCCTGGCTGCGGAAGTCCATAAAGGCAGACCAAGTATCCAAGATTTCTTCTTGATTTGGAAAAATATGAGCTTCTGGCAATTCGGATAACTGAACAAATTCTTCCTCTTCGTGCTCTAGGTAAGACCAAATCTCTTCTGCCGTGTGAGGCAGGATTGGTGTCAACAGCTTGGTAATCTTGACCAAAATATCATAGAAAACAGTCTGCATCTGACGACGTTCTAATGATTTAGCTGCTTCGATATAGACGACATCTTTGGCAAAGTCCAGATAGAAAGCAGACAAGTCAACAGTCACAAAGTTAACAATCGCTTTATAAATAGTCAGAAACTCAAAGTCTGCGTAAGCCTTGCGAATAGTGTCTACTAATTGATTGAAGCGGATCGTCATGTACTTATCAACGGAGCGAAGTTCTTCGTAAGCTACGGCATCCTCAACTGGATTAAAGTCAGAGGTATTGGCAATCAAGAAACGCAAGGTATTCCGAATCTTACGGTAGGTTTCAGAAACTTGGCTCAAGATATCCATAGAGATACGAACGTCGTTGCTAGAGTCTACACTGGTTACCCAGAGACGCAAGATTTCCGCACCAAATTGTTTTTC
>CAUVQK010000284.1:0-2791 GCA_963553705.1 uncultured Streptococcus sp. | reverse complement strand
CCGGCTATTGATGCTCTGAGCTCTGATCAACTCTGGCAAAATTGTCAAGATACCATCAAGAGGAGTATCGGTCTTTTTGAGCAAGCTGGCTATGATTTAGAGGTTGAGGATTACTATTTTACTATTTTGTTAGGCAATCCAGAAAAGCCCATGTTACAGCTCAATAAGGGTTATAGCGGAGATGGTGGAATTCCAGGCTACCTCATGCTTAGTCTGCTGCCAAATGACTATACTTTACCACGTGTGCAGGCTGCGTTGGCTCACGAGTGCAACCATAATGTCCGCTTCCAATTTATCAAATGGAACCAGCAGACGACACTAGCAGACTGGGTAGTTAGTGAAGGATTGGCAGAGTCCTTTGCTGCTGAGCTCTATGGCAAAGATCTCATTGGGCCTTGGGTTACTTCAACCAGCCCAGAGCGGTTAGAAGAGATTAAGCCTATCATCTCCAGTCAGCTTCAGCTAACGGGGATGGCGGAAATGGCTCCTTATCTATACGGTGATGAAATTGCAGAGATACAGGGTCAAATACCGGTTGGTATGCCTTATGCTGCGGGCTATGCTTATGGCTATCATCTGATACAAGCCTATCTGAAAAAGACTGGCAAGAGCATTATTGAGGCCACAGTAACACCGACAGAAGAAATTTTAGAGGCGACTAAAGACTTTTGGAAATGACACTTTTGCTTGAAAATCTGCCAAAACTTGATATAATGTAGGTGATTTCTGGAGGTATCAGTATGCATTATAAAAGAGTTGAACTGAAAGTCACAAATCAAGGTATCCATGAGCGCAAGATTTTTCAAGGTGTTAAAATTTTCAGCCGCAGCAAGCTGTCCAACGATCAGAAAAGCATTCTGACGCAGAAGCTTTACCTGACTCCGAAGCAAAACATTGTTTACTATCAACGGACAGATGTCAACTATGACCAGAACTGGCATCATAAGAAGGATTATTATGAACTAGCTTATGGTCAGTTGGACAGAGAGACTGTTTTTAAGGTTTGCCAAGATCTTGACGAACTAAGTCCTTTCCTGGAGACTGAGCTGCTTGAGAAGCTAAAAGAAAAGCAGTCAGCAGGCAAATTTTTTGAAAAATTAGATATATAAAAATCTGGCTGCTTATAAAAGCAGTCGGATTTATTCTAGTTTGATAGTGCTTAAACAAATACCTTGAGCAATCATAGCTTTGGCTACGTTTTCGAAGGCAGCAATGTTAGCACTAGCCAGATAGTCTTTGCTAAGTCCGTAAGTTTCAGCGGTAGTTTTAGCTGTGTTAAGGATGTTGGTCATGATGTCCTTGAGACGGCCAGAGTATACTGACATCTATTCATCTGATGAGAGGGATTTTATCATCCAGATATTCATAGCTGGGTGGCCGGCAGCGTTAGAAAGTGGTTGTTGCAGTGATGTAAAACCATAGTGTTGATAGACGGCCACGGCTGTAGCCAGTTCAGTAGTGGTTTCTAGATAAAGCTGTTCATAACCTGCTAGACGGGCTTCCTGGAATATCTGCTTTATCAGCCGACTGGAATACCCCTTGCCACGACTGTTTTTAGTGACATACAGTTTTTGTAATTCGGCAATCTTATCAGACACAGGTGCAAAGCCACCACAGCCAACGAGATGGCCTTCATCTTCCAGAACAAAGTAGGCTGCCCTCTCTTGATGTTGATAATAGTCGGCCAAATGATCTAGATGAGAATCAAAGTAGACAGTTCCTGGTTTGTTAAGTCCGAATTCTTCTAGGCTGGCTCGAATGAGCTGCGCTACAGCCGGATTGTCTCTCACTTCCATTGGCCGTAAGTTCATGATAGTCCTCCGATAGGATGTATCGACTAGTTAAACAATACCTTGCGCAATCATAGCATTTGCTACGTTTTCGAAGGCAGCGATGTTAGCACCGGCCAGGTAGTCTTTGCCAAGTCCGTAAGTTTCAGCGGTAGTCTTAGCTGTGTTGAAGATATTTGTCATAATGTCTTTGAGGCGGCCGTCAACTTCTTCGCGAGTCCATGACAGACGAAGGCTGTTTTGGCTCATTTCCAGAGCAGATACAGCTACACCACCAGCATTGGCAGCTTTAGCAGGTCCGTAGAAGATACCATTCTCTTTGTAAACTGCGATAGCATCTAGGTCGCTCGGCATGTTGGCACCTTCAGATACACAGATAACTCCTTGAGCAACTAAGCGTTTGGCAGCTTCGCCATTGATTTCATTTTGTGTCGCACATGGCAGAGCGATGTCATATTTCTCAGCGTAAGTCCAGACAGAACCTTCATGGTAAGTAGCAGTTGCTTTCTCAGCTGCATACTCAGTCAAACGAGCACGGCGTTTTTCTTTAACATCAACCAAAAGATCAAAGTCAATACCGTTTTCATCGATCACATAACCGTTTGAGTCAGATACAGAGATAACAGTTGCACCAAGCTCAGTTGCTTTTTGAAGAGCGTATTGGGCTACGTTACCAGAACCGGAAATAACCACTTTTTTGCCAGCAAAGCTTTGGCCGTTAGCCTTAAGCATTTCTTCAGTGTAGTAAACCAAGCCGTAACCAGTTGCTTCTGGGCGAATCAAGCTGCCGCCAAATCCAAGGGGTTTACCAGTCAAGACACCAGCATCGAATTGGTTAAGGCGTTTGTATTGGCCATAGAGGTATCCGATTTCACGTCCGCCGACACCGATATCACCAGCTGGAACGTCAAGAGATGGGCCGATGTGCTTTTGCAATTCTGTCATGAAGCTTTGGCAGAAGCGCATCACTTCAGCATCAGTCTTACCTTTGGGATCAAAGT
>CAUVQK010000283.1:0-2805 GCA_963553705.1 uncultured Streptococcus sp. | reverse complement strand
CTTTTAGTTCAATCTATTCTATCTTTTATCTATGAAAAACGTCAAAATATCTATAGAAGCAGAAAAACGCAAACGATTGCGCCTTTCTGCTTCTTTTGGTACAATAAAGCCAATCAGTGAGAATGAAGAGGAGAATTTATATGGAAAACCAAACCTTAATGCAGTATTTTGAATGGTATCTGCCAGATGACGGTCAGCATTGGAATCGCTTGGCAGAAGACGCACCTAAATTGGCAGCGAAAGGAATTCGCAAGGTCTGGATGCCGCCGGCTTTCAAGGGAACGGGCTCTAATGACGTCGGCTATGGTGTTTATGACCTCTTTGATTTGGGAGAGTTCGACCAAAAAGGGACTGTACGCACCAAGTATGGATTGAAGGAAGAATACCTCCGAGCAATTGAGGTGCTTGGACAGAACGGTATCGAAGCTATTGCAGATGTGGTCCTCAATCACAAGGCCGCAGCTGACTATAAAGAGCGCTTTACCGTTGTTGAAGTTGATCCTAACGACCGCACAAAGGTCTTATCAGAACCTTTCGAGATCAAAGGCTGGACTAAGTTTGTCTTCCCAGGCCGCAATAAAACTTATAATGACTTCGAATGGCACTGGTACCACTTCACTGGCACTGACTATGATGCCAAAAACAACAAGTCAGGTATTTTTCTCATCCAAGGGGACAATAAAGGTTGGGCAGATGATGAGCTAGTGGACAACGAGAATGGCAACTACGACTATCTCATGTATGCGGATATTGATTTCAAGCACCCTGAAGTCATCCAAAATCTCTACGACTGGGCTCATTGGTTTATTGAAAGCACTGGTGTACATGGCTTTCGCTTAGATGCTGTTAAGCACATTGATTCTTTCTTTATGAAGAATTTCATCCGAGATATTACTGAAAAATACGGTGACGATTTCTATGTCTTTGGGGAATTTTGGAATAGTGACGAGACAGCTAATAACGATTATCTAGAAAATATTGACTACCGCTTTGACCTAGTCGATGTCAAACTCCATCAGAATTTATTTGATGCCAGCAAATCTGGAGCAGACTATGACTTGCGCACTATTTTTGATCAGACACTTGCAAAGAATCATCCTGAATCGGCTGTAACCTTTGTGGACAATCACGATACTCAGAGAGGTCAGGCTTTGGAATCTACTGTCGAAGAATGGTTCAAACCAGCGGCCTATGCTCTTATACTTCTAAGAGAAGCTGGATTGCCCTGCGTTTTTTATGGAGACTACTATGGCATTAGCGGAGAATTTGCTCAAGAGAGCTTTCAAGAGCTACTGGATAAACTCCTAGACATCCGCCTCAATCTAGCCTATGGTGAGCAGACCGACTACTTTGACGATGCAAACTGTATCGGCTGGACCCGCCAAGGCAAGGACGGAGGTCAGCCAATCGCTGTCCTTATCAGTAATGACCAAGCAACCAGCAAATCTATGTTTGTCAGTCCAGAATGGGCTGGCAGAGAATTCAGCGACTATCTAGGCAACAACGCTCAAATCATAACTATTGACGACCAAGGCTGGGGAGAATTTCCTGTGGAGGAAAAATCAGTTAGTGTCTGGAGTGTTAGGTAATCAATTTTCTTACATATAGCAAACTCAAAACCGATTCGTCAGTGCACTGACGAATCGGTTTTAAGTTTCTAGCCTTTGAGATGGTTGAGGAAGAGCTCCTGTTTTATATAGAACTGACGTTACATAGAAATCCCATCCAATAAGATAAAATGAAGTTCACTTACTTAACTAAGCCACTTCTTAGATAAGCGTCCACCATGCGCTCTGTCGCGAAAACCGAATCGATATGGGTTCGCTCATAAGAGTGGCTGGATTCGATGCCGGCACCTAACAAGGCATGCTTGACTTCTGCTCCTGCACTCATAGCTGCAGAGGCGTCTGACCCGTAAAATGGATAGATGTCCAGTCTATAAGGAATGTCCTGCTCCTTGGCTAAATTTACCAAATGCTGGCGGAAGCCATAGTGATAAGGTCCTGAAGCGTCCTTGACACAGATGGAAACCGTGTACTCATCTGTCTGCTGGTCGTCACCCATAGCCCCCATATCAACCGCCAGATACTCTACCGCTTGCGACGGCAGGCTGGAATTAGCCCCATGACCGACTTCCTCAAAGACACTGAAAGCAAAATGCGTCGTCACTGGCAGCTGAATATTTTCCTCTTTATAAACGCGCAAAAGATTGAGCAAAATAGCTGCGCTGACCTTGTCATCCAGAAAGCGGGACTTGATAAAGCCTGACTCAGTAACCGTGGTACGCGGATCAAAGGAAATAAAATCCCCGACTTCGATTCCTAAATCACGTGTTTCTTTCTCACTCGTCACCTTTTCATCCAAACGGACTTCCATATTGTCCTGAGTTCGCTCAACCGTCCCAGCATCCTTGTAAACATGGCAGGAAGTCTGGTGAACTAAGATAGTCCCACTGATAGTCTTGCCACTGCTGGCCACATGGACTAGACAGTTTTCTCCTTCAATCATATTCCAAGGGAAACCGCCAATCCGATCCAGCTTGAGACGACCATCTGGCTTGACTGCACGCACAATAGCCCCCAGAGTATCCACATGGGCAGTCACTACCCGATGCTGGGCGTCATTTTCCCCCTTAACCACAATATGAACGCCGCCTTTATTGGTCCGAACAGGCTCATAGCCCAATCCTTCCAGCGTGTGTACCAAATAGTCTGCCACCTCAGCCGTAAAGCCTGTTGGGGAAGGAATATCCGTTAATTCTTGTAAATATTGAACAGTTTGATTCATGAATGACTCCTCATCGTT
>CAUVQK010000282.1:0-2818 GCA_963553705.1 uncultured Streptococcus sp. | reverse complement strand
GGAAGCCTTGATATGATAAGATTTAGGTATCTACAAACTAGAAAAAGTTTTTGAGGAAATTATGGCAATTGAAAAGACAGTCAGCGAGTTAGCCGAGATTCTTGGAGTTAGCCGCCAGGCGATTAACAATCGTGTCAAGGCACTGCCGCCAGAAGATACGGAAAAGAATGAAAAAGGAGTCACGGTGGTGACCCGCAGCGGCTTGATTAAGCTGGAAGAGATTTATAAGAAAACTATTTTTGAAGATGAACCTGTTAGCGAAGATGTGAAGCAACGCGAGCTGATGGAAATCTTGGTGGACGAAAAAAATGCTGAGATTGTGCGTCTCTATGAACAGCTTAAAGCCAAGGATAGCCAGCTGGCTAAGAAAGATGAGCAGCTGCGCATCAAGGACGTCCAGATTGCTGAAAAGGACAAGCAGTTGGACCAGCAGCAGCAGCTAACAGCTAAGGCTATGAATGAACGTGAAACCTTGCTGTTGGAGTTGGATGAAGCCAAGGAAAAGGTGCAGGAGCAGGAAAGCAAGGGCTTCTGGGCACGTTTATTTGGAAAATAAAAATAAGGTTGGGACATCTGTCTCAACCTTGTTTTAAATAAGAATCACTTTTAAGCAAGTTTTATATTGTTCACAACATAAAGGAGGAAAATGAAATCACAAAGACTGGGACTTTTACGTCTCTATCGCAATCTTGATAAAATTTTATTGCTCTTTTTCACGGTCTTTATGCTCATGGAGCTGGCTTGGGTGCCTTTCAACTCCTTTGCAGCAGAGACTCTGCTCAAGCAGACAGGCTACCTCTTCTTATCATATACGAATGCCTTTAAAGTTCTGACTTCAAATGTCTGGGTTGGCTTAGCCTTTCTAGCGCTTTTTGCGGCCAATCTCTTTATCGCTTATTTTCAGATTGGACTGATATTTATGGGGCTCCGCAATCTTCTGGACGAGGAAGAGCGAAGCGCCTTTCAGTTCATTAAGAAAAGTTTCAAAGACAGCGGATCGCTGATTCGCTACGCCCGACCCAGCAAGGTCCTCTTTATCGCTCTTTATATGGGCTTTATCTTTCCCTTTCTGCGGCAAATTCTCAAAATCTACTATTTGAATAAAATTCTGATTCCAGAATTTATCGTGACCTATCTTAAGACGGCCTTATGGATGAAATTATCAATCTATGCTTTAGGTTTTCTGCTTTTTTTGATAGCTGTCCGCCTGATGTTTTCCCTGCCCAAGCTCTTTTTTGAGCATTTCCGCCTACGTGATGCGATTCGGTATAGTTTGGAGAAGACCAAGGGGCACTTGATTCGCTATACTTGGCAGCTCTTTTGGATACTGGCCAAGAGCTTTCTCTTCTTTCTTTTAAGCAGCATTCCGATTTTGATGTTGCAGCAGTATGCGGATGGCCAGTCCAATCAGATAGCCTTGACAGCAGCGGTTGTCAATTACTGCCTCATAAAGCTGGCTTATTACTTCATGGTAGCCTATTTTCTGATTAAGTTCGTGGCTTTTCTGACAGACAGCAAGCTGTCTGAGTACCGATACAGGAAAGGCCTGCCACTCATGCGCTGGTTTATCCTTTTGGTCACTAGTTCTGTCTTTGCCCTTGAAGGCTTTGCCTATCTCAATCTGCCCTTGGAAAATGTCCCTCTGACTATCTCGCATCGTGGAGTTTCACAGGGAAATGGTGTCCAGAATACGGTTGAGTCGTTAGAGAAAACTGCCCTGCTCAAGCCAGATTATATAGAAATGGATGTTCAGGAGACTAAGGATGGCCAGTTTGTCATGATGCACGATGCCAATCTAGAAGCATTGGCCGGCGTCGATGCCAGACCGCAAGAGCTGACTCTGCAAGAGCTGACGGCTTTAGATATTTCAGAAAATGGACACACTGCCAAAATTTCCAGCTTTGATGCTTATCTCAAACGAGCCAATCAAATGGGCCAGAGACTCTTGATAGAAATCAAGACTAGCAACTTGGACTCAGCTGATATGATGGACCGTTTCCTTAGTCAATACGGAGCCAATATCAAGGTTTATGGCCACCAGATTCAGTCTTTGGACTATCAGGTTATTGACAAGACAGTCCAGTATGATAAGGGCATACCAACCTTCTTTATCCTGCCCTACAATACTATTTTCCCACGGACACAGGCTTCCGGCTATACGATGGAGTACTCGACCCTTGATGAAAACTTTGTCGATAAGCTATGGACGACAGATAAGAAGCTTTATGACTGGACCATCAATGATGCAGACAGTATCGGTAAATCCTTCCGCTTGGGTGTCGATGGCATGATTACCGACGATTTGGAGCTGGTGCAGAGCTCTATCAAGGAACTGCAAAACAATCCCGACTATGCCCTGCTTTTGATGAGTAAGGCAGCAGATTTGCTTAATTTTGTGTAGTGGACTGACGAGGGAACGACTATAAATCAAAAAAGACTGAGATTCTTCAGTCTTTTTTGCTGGTTCGAGTATTGCTTGACTTATGTTTAGTCAAGTTGGAAAGTTATTTATCTTGCTTAAAATGGCAATTTGCCTGCGAAAGCGCCCATTTTCTTCTGAGTAGCATCATCAATCTGAGCCAGCGCGTGATTCAGGGCCTGCGCAGTCATCTCTGACAGAGTTTCCAAATCTTCAGGATCCACAACTGCTGGATTGAAGTCAATGCTGACTACCTTTTTATCGCCAGTCAGTTTAGCAACGACTAAGTCTTGAGCTGATTTGCCGGTAAATTCTGTTGCAGCTAGTTCTGCCTGTCCTTTTTCCATTTGTTTTTGAAGCTTTTGTGCTTGCTTCATCATGCTTTGCATGTTCATCATA
>CAUVQK010000281.1:0-2837 GCA_963553705.1 uncultured Streptococcus sp. | reverse complement strand
ATCTTCTTCTGGTTCAATCTGGCGATTGTCTTATCTGACTTGGTTTTCTTTGCCAATGTAGCGGCGATGATTACTCAGCTCTTTATACCGGATGTGCGGATTCCTTTCGCTTTTGATGCTCAGAATATCTATATCGTCCAGCTGATGCTCTTTAACTGGCTTCTGATGATTTTGCTTTATCTTTTGCAGATCAATATCGCCCTGGCTTCTCAGTTTGGACAGGCGACAACCAAACAGATTTGGCTGGCCCTTGTGTCCTATTTGACTTACTCTCAGCTCTTTATCGTTGTCTCTTTAGATGCAGTAGGATCTGTTATCTTGGACAAGATTTTGAAGCGGAAAGAAACCAAGTGGGTTAAAACAAAACGATTTGCAGGTTAGGAGAAAGTGTGAAAAGAACAAGATTAAGATTTATTTGGTTTGTGATAATTCTGGCTGTCTTGGCTAGTATCCTCTTGTACACCCGCATGGGCAGTACTCCTAATATCAAAAAGAAGATATACAGCCAATGGTCTAAAGAATATGTCGTAACCAAGGACAAATTGTCTTATATCAGGACGACAAACAGTAAGACTGAAGATGTTGTGCTGTCTGAGGCACAGGGTTATGGCATGGTGATTGCTGTGGATGCAGCTAAGCAAGGCGATGCCAGTTCGGCTGATTTTGAAAAGCTCTACCAATATTATCTAGCTCATCGTCTGAAAGATACCCAGCTCATGTCTTGGAAACAGACGATTAAGGACGGAAAGAGCAATCATGAAGATGAAAACAATGCTACAGACGGCGATCTCTACATTGCCTATGCTTTGATTCAGGCTGCTAAGCAGTGGCCGGACAAGGCTAAAGAATACCAAGATCAGGCTCAGGCCATTCTGAAAGATGTCTTGGCATATAACTATAATGAAAGTAACGGCGTTTTGACGGTTGGGAACTGGGCAAATGCAGAATCGAAATTTTATAATCTCATGCGGACTTCTGATACCTTGCCGCAGCAGTTCCAAGCTTTCTATGAGCTGACAAAGGATAAGCAGTGGCTGACAATCCGAGATAACATGCTCAGCAAACTTGAAGCAATCAGCGCTGATAATAAGACTGGTTTGATACCAGACTTTATCTGGGTTGAAGGCGACAAAATTCGGGCAGCTGATGCTGATACGGTTGAGTCTGCAAATGATGGCTATTATTCTTATAATGCCTGCCGACTTCCTTACAACCTGGCTCAAAGCAAAGATGAAAAAAGTCAAAAAATGCTGAAGAAGATGTTAAACTTCTTCCTCAGTCAAGAAAAGATCTATGCGGGCTACACTCTGAAAGGGAAGGCTCTCAATAGTAATCAGGCTGGCAGCTTTACCGCTCCAGTATTCTATGCGGCGAATAACAATATGGAATTCCGCAAATTGGTGCAGCAGAATAAATATCTCTTCATGCAAGGTTTGCCGTCAGATAATTACTATGACGCAGCTGTGACAACGATGATTGCTTTAGAAACTTTATAATGCAGAAACAAGCAAGATGAAAATTTTGCTTAAGATCATGCAGACAATAGGGTGGGACAAAACGGTTTTTGTCCCACTTTTTTGGAGAAAAACCTTGAGATTTTTTTCACAAACTGTTAAAATAAAATGGAAAACATTCATCATAACATAACAATAGAAAGGATTGCCTATGAAAGCCTATACTTATGTTAAGCCGGGACTTGCCCAGTTTATAGATGTTGATAAACCCGTCGTACGCAAGCCAACAGACGCTATTGTCCGTATGGTTAAGACCACTATCTGCGGGACTGATCTTCATATTATTAAAGGAGACGTACCTGCCTGCAAGAGCGGTACTATTCTGGGACATGAAGGCATCGGTATTGTTGAAGAAGTTGGTGACAGTGTAACCAATTTCAAGAAGGGTGATAAGGTTCTGATTTCCTGTGTTTGTGCCTGTGGCAAGTGCTACTATTGCAAGAAGGGCATTTACGCCCATTGTGAAGATGAAGGTGGATGGATTTTTGGGCATTTGATTGACGGAACTCAAGCTGAGTATTTGCGTGTGCCCCATGCGGATAATACTCTCTATCACACACCGTCTGATTTATCAGATGAAGCCTTAGTCATGCTGTCAGACATCTTGCCAACAGCTTATGAAATAGGAGTTTTAAAAGGCAAAGTAGAGCCTGGATGTACAGTAGCTATCGTTGGCTCTGGGCCAATTGGTCTCGCGTCTCTGCTGACAGCTCAGTTTTATTCTCCGTCAAAGATTATCATGGTTGACATCGATGAGAATCGTTTAGATACGGCCATGGCCTTTGGGGCAACAGATAAGGTAAATTCAGTGGATGCTGAAAAAGCTGTGCAGGCTATCTTTGACTTGACAGATGGACGTGGAGTTGATGTAGCCATTGAAGCAGTAGGAATTCCAAACAGTTTTGATCTTTGTCAGAAAGTTATTGCTATTAATGGAACCATTGCCAACTGTGGGGTACATGGAAAACCTGTCGAGTTTGAACTGGATCGGCTTTGGATTCGCAATATCAATGTAACGACCGGGCTGGTATCTACCAATACTACTCCACAGCTGCTAAAGGCTCTGGAAAGTCATAAGATTGAGCCAGAAAAGCTAGTGACTCACTATTTTAAACTGAGTGAAATCGAAGAAGCTTTCAAGGTCTTTGGCCAAGCTGCGAACCATCATGCCATTAAGGTTATTATAGAAAATGACCTCTCTCCAGTCCAATAAAATTCTTAAGTTATCTTTTGCCTATCCCTTTTAATCTTTGGTTAAAAGGGGTTTTTATATTGTTTTCTGATTCTGAGCAAAAAAGTTTTGTTCGCCAAAGAATTTATATA
>CAUVQK010000280.1:0-2841 GCA_963553705.1 uncultured Streptococcus sp. | reverse complement strand
TTGGAAATTAGGAAAAAATCAGAGATGTCATTTTTTTCTAATCATAAGCAGTCCATCTCCCAAGGGAAGCAGACTGGAAGTTAAATCTGGACTGTTCAAAGTTGCGTCAAACAGGCTATGCAAACCGCGGTAAATTGCCCGTTGACCACGCTTAATTTCCTCAAAAGGCATAGCAACATCTCCACCTTGGAAGACATCATCAATGAGAACCAGACCGCCAGGATTGAGGCGCTTGAGGACCTGAGGCAGAAAGACCACATACTTGGACTTAGCAGAGTCCATAAAGACAAGGTCGTAAGAATCCTCCAGTGTATCAAGCAAATCCATTGCGTCACCTTCCAGTAGAGTGATCTGCTGACGGCTGTCATACTTAGCAAAATTAGCCTTGGCCAACTCAATCATCTCTGGATTGCGATCAATAGTTGTAATCTGAGCCTGAGGAGCATGCTCCGCCATCAAAAGGGCCGAAAATCCAATAGCCGTCCCGATTTCTAAAATCTTCTCAGGCTGCAGACTTTCGAGCAGTAAGCGGAAGTAAGCTACTGTCTCATGGGGAATCACAGGTACATTTTCAGCTCTGGCAAAATCCTCCAGCTCCTTGAGTCCACCAGCGACCGGCTGGAGACGCTGTCTCATAAAGTCTACAATTTCTTCTTTGACCACTGGCCGACGCATATTGGGATTAGAGTTTTGATTATAAGTCTCGACCATCTTATGCCAGTCCCAACTTTTCTACCAAGGCTTCAAATTCATCCAGACGACGCTCAAAGACAGCAAAAGCAGCATTTAGGTAGTCTTCCTTTTCCATATCCACACCTGCTTTTTTGATGACATTGAGGGGATAGTCAGAATTCCCAGCTTTCAGATAGTCCAGATACTTATCCTTGTCTTCCTGACTGCCATGGACAATCTTTTCAGCCAAGGCAGAAGCCGCTGAAAATCCTGTCGAATATTGGAAAACATAGTAATCGTAGTAGAAATGAGGAATCCGAGCCCATTCATACTGAATCTGTGGATTGTCTTCTTTTTTCAGTCCATAGTATTTCTCGTTCAAGTCAGCGTAAAGCTCATTGAGAAACTCGCTGGTCAAAACTTGACCTTCTTGGTCAGCCTTGTGGATAGCGTGCTCAAACTCCGCAAACTGGGTTTGACGGAAGACCGTACCTCTAAAGCCATCCAAGAAGTGATTGAGGATAGCAAAGCGGGTTGCATCATCTTCTACTTCTTCCAAGAGCTTTTCTGTCAGGATGTTTTCGTTAGTCGTCGAAGCAATCTCAGCTAGGAAGATAGAATAGTCTCCATAGACATAAGGCTGGGTCTCACGGGTGTAGCTGGAGTGCATACTGTGGCCTGTCTCATGCACCAAGGTAAAGAGATTGTCCAGCGTGTCCTGCCAGTTGAGCAACATAAAAGCATTGGTATCATAAGAACCGCCTGAGTATGCTCCTGAGCGCTTGCCTTGATTTTCATGAACATCAATCCAGCGCTCTGAGAAAGCTGTCTTCACTCGGCTCAGATAATCCTCACCCAGAATAGCCAGAACTTCCTCAGATTTAGCCAAGGCTTCCTCATAAGTGAACTTGTAGTCTGTCTCTGACAAAGGTGTGTACATATCATACATCTTCAAGTCAGAAATGCCTAAAATCTTCGCTCGCAAAGCGATATAACGCTGCAAGAGAGGCAAATGCTTATTGACAGCTGAAATTAGGCTGTCATAAACACTTTCTGGAATAAAGTCAGATGACAAGGCCGCTTCACGAGCAGATGAAAACTTGCGGACTTTCGCATTGTAGTTGTGAACCTTGACATTGGTCTGCAGGGTCTTAGCATAGGTATGCTGATACTGCTCGTATACGCTGTAGAGAGCCTCGTAAGCTTCCTTACGGACCTCTCGGTTCTTAGACTCGACCAAGGTGATATAGTTACCGTGGCTAAGCTGAACTTCATTTCCATCTTCGTCATGCACCATTGGAAAGACGATATCTGCATTATCCAAGATAGCAAAGGTTTCGCCAGCTGCCCCAAAGATTTCACCAGCACCAGCCAGTAGCTCCTCTTCACGCTGTGTTAAGATGTGGGCTTTCTTTTTCAAAAGCTTATCGAAATAATGCTGATACAGTTGTAAACCTGGCTGCTCAGCCAGGAAAGCTTGGTACTGCTCTTCTGTAATCGCCATAAATTCGGGCTCGTAGAAGGCAAAGCTTTGACCAAAATCGCTGTAAAGAGTCATGCCTTTAGCCTGATACTCCTGATACTTAGCTACACGAGTATCCTGGTCATTCTTCATGTGAGCATAAGAATAAAGCTTTTCAATACGACGCATCAAGTCTAACTGTACTTCAGTCGTTGTTAAGAGACTGTCCGCTGAATCCAGCAAATGCCCAGCCAGACTAGCTGCTTTCTTCACTTCTTCTGAAACCTGCGCCAACTCCGCTTCAAAGGCTTCATCTGTTGGGAAAATGGTGCTCAAATCCCAAGTATATTTTTCTTCAATTTCATTTCTTTGTTTTGCCATAAAAAAATCCTCCGACTCCCCTATTCTATCATAAAATTCCAGTTTTTATAAAACTCAAGTACCAAAATCACATAGTAGCTAGGCAGACAGACTTAATTAATAAAAAAACTCTTTGAACCTAATTCCTGACCAAACAAAAATTAGATTCCAAAGAGTTCATTTTTCCTATCACTAAACGCTTTATCATATGTCATCTTATTCTCCTCTCAACTTCTTTACGAGTTCACCAGAGATTACATAACCTGTATGCTCTAATTTCCCATCAGATTCTTCCATCAATGTTGTGGTAATTGTTAATTCTGGGTCACCGTTTATTATAAGCTCAA
>CAUVQK010000279.1:0-2850 GCA_963553705.1 uncultured Streptococcus sp. | reverse complement strand
CAGTATTTGGTAGAAAAAGAATAGAACTTTCTAGTTACTCCATTAATAGCAACATTTTGAATTTCATTGACTAAAGTTGCATCACCTTGTCTCAACCTCTCATCAATTTTAAGACTCAGTATATGCTCTGCAACTGGATAAACTGAAAAAATATTTGTGCTATAAAAATCATTTAATGTAGCAACCTTTAATAAAATATCAGAAATTTCTTCGTTCCTTGGTAATAGCTCAAAAAACAATTTATCTAAAGCATCTTCTTGCAACTTATAATTTTTAAGATTATTCCACGATTTCAAGTATTTTTCAACTTCAATAGCTGACGGTCTAGAAATAACAATATCTGATTTCTGTTTTCTATCGTAGTTTATTTGCATATCTATCTCACTTCTAGTAGTTATTCATAAAATTCGATAGATTAATTATAGCATATTACAAAACGAATCAGTGTAGCTAAGATAGCCACTTGGAAACTCTGTGTATTCCAGACAATAAAAGGAAAAACTGAAATAAGTAAAACAAGGTCTAGTATTCTGAAACCACCATAAAGTTTGGGGACACTTCCACTTCCAAACTGGGGATTCGACAGTCTTCTAATCAAAATTGCCCAATAAAATGAACCTTGAAGCAAAATAAATGTCAGTAAAGACAAAGGATGGAGAATGGTTACTAGACTATTCAAATCAGCAAGCAGATTTTTCAAAAGGATAGGCCGGCTGTGAACTCTCCCAAACAGAGGGACACCAACTCTTTTCTAACTTGCTCTTTTTGTATTTTCATCATCTCACCCATCTATCTATCATCCTAAATCAGAAAAAAACCATTCGAACCAGTTTATAGTCAACACTTCTCAGAATCAAAACATTCTAAGCATCGAACAGATCAATAGCTTTAATATAAATGTGCTCTAAACTTAGAATCACATCAAAATAAATGTTTTAGTGCTATTCTAAGTCTATGACAGCCTTAAATTTTAATTTTTGAAGGATTCTAAAGCTAGAATAGCTTAAAAATCACGAGAATGAAACTATGCGAAGCTTAGAAGAACATTTTCTAAACTTCATACGCACTTTAGCTAATGGCGCTCACAGTTTTTCTAATGAGCTTTGAGTTTTTTGCTAGCCCAATCATATTGACTGGAGGTGCTACTGACAAAGCAGGAGCCTAAACTTGTCCCACCCGTCCACTTATAAACACCTTTTGTAAACAATTCGTCATTGGTAAATCTTTCAGCTAAGCCTACAAGCTCTTTATACGTTTGCTCAAGTAGTCTAGTCGCTTCTTCTAAAGACGTTTGAGGTGTTTTCTTACTTCATTATACCATAATCAAAAAGCAGTTATTCATTTTTGAACAACTGCTTTTACTGGTTAATTTTTAAAGTTTAGGAGCATCGTTAGTCTTGTTAACTTACATATAAATCTCTAAAGCGTCGGTCCACTTCTGCTATCTGATAGAGCAAGTGGGATAGTTCTTGGTAATCTTCTTTTAAACACGAAAGGTGGGCTTGACCAAATAGAGTAGCCAATTCCTCTTTTAATCTTGCCCCTTTGGGTTCATGGTCTTTTAAGAATTTACTGAGATAGAGATTTCGAACAGCAGCAAGTTTAAAGCTGAAATACTGATGCAATTGTTTTTGCTCCGTATTTAAGCCGTTTTCAGCAACTGCTTTTGCATAACATTCCAAAACATTACTTTGTCCATCCAGATATCTGGCCCTCATAATCTTTGCTGTTTCTTGATAGATTTCACACTGACTAGGACTCTTGACCTTCCTAAAGTTTCCCCACATGGAGAAAGAACCTCTTTTATAGTCGATATTTTTAGCTTCCCAGGCTTTCGAAAATTCTGAGAAACTCATTTTCATACAAGCAAAGCCTGCTGGATCATGGAAATAGATAAACTCATCATCTAGATCATAAACTGAAACAAAATGATCCACCCCATACAAATGGATATGATTGGGATTATAAGTCAGATACCCCATGTCCAAAGGGCCAAGAACAACTGGTCCGCTGAGCAAGAACTTACTTAAGATCTCTCTGATAGAGATATGATTCACAGCATTTGAATCCTTTATATAGTATTCATCATATGTAAAGCCCAGAATGTTTAAAGAATGGCTGATAGAACTGTCTGGCATCCCATTATCAAAGAAGACTAAGGGGTGTTTTTCATCTTTCTTTATAGTACTAGCGCCATTTCCCATCACCATAATGGCTTCCAAAAACTCAGGGCGAACATCATACCCATACGAATGCAGCGCCATCGCAAGTGAATATGTATAGCAAAGAGAAACGTCCCCAAAATACATCAGCATAGCATTACCCTCCTCTGTAATCAATAGCTAAAAAATGACTTGCAATCGGCATTTTATTTCACCACTGGTATCCAGAGTTCCATTTGATAGTCTGGGGAGTACATATCACCCTCGGTGTAAACTTCAAAATCTGGTGCTCCTGAGTGGCGATAGCCAGTTTCTGGGAAAAAGACTTCCAAGACATATTTCCAAGCATGGTGGATGCTGGCTGGTATCGCTCCTTTGACTGGTACGATAGCATATTCAGCTTCAGAGATGTCTTTGATTGACAAACCTAGTTCTTCTGCTTTCGCTTTATCTGCGACATCATAAGCGGCCATATAGTTGATGATTTCGCCTTCTTTGACATCAGAACAGACGCCAAAGGATTGGCCACTGCCCAGACTCTCTAGGCTTTCAAAGCTGTGATTTGCATAGAGCTGCTCCCAAGCAGATGGGCACTGGCTATTTTCAATAGTTTCCAATAGGACGCCTGCTACGGTAAAAGCAGGTTTCTTTTGAATCTTGATATCCATGTTCTTTCCTCCTGTAATCT
>CAUVQK010000278.1:0-2851 GCA_963553705.1 uncultured Streptococcus sp. | reverse complement strand
ATATATTAAGGGACCTACTTGAAAATAGCAGAGTAGCAGAGGAAAAGCACGTAAGAAACGATTGCTGTAATTTTTTTATAACAAATTGAGTATAAATGGCATTTGAAAATGGATACACTAAGCTAGAAAACTGTATATTAAGAAAATATAAACGCTTTTGACAGTGGAATAGCGCTATAGTAAACTGTGGGTAAGAAGTCAAAATGAAAGGAGGAGCTTGTATGGAAGAATGGAATAGTTCAGCAGAGATTATTGCCATGTCCTTAATTGCCAATTCTGGTGCAGCCCGATCCTTAGCTTTTGAAGCACTTAAAAAAGCAAAGCTAGCAGAATTTGATGCAGCTAAGGAATTAATGGATCAGGCAAATAGTGTAATTTTAAAGGCCCATCATTCCCAAACAGATTTATTGCAGGAAGAAGCACAAGGAAACGGTCATCAGTTGAGTATACTGCTTGTTCATGCACAAGATCATTTTATGACGAGTCTCTTGGCCATTGACCTTATCACTGAGATGATTGAGCTGTATTCCAATCGAGAAGGAGAAAGACAATGAAAATCTTATTAATATGTGCGGCTGGTATGTCCACGAGTATCCTGATGAAAAAAATGGAGCAATATGCAAATGACCAAGGTATTGACCTCGATATCAAAGCGGTCGGATTGATGGACTATCAAGATTATGCTCAGGACTATGACGTAATTTTATTAGGCCCTCAGGTTTCTTATAAACTTGATTCTGTCAAAGAGACAGTTTCAAAACCTGTTGCCACCATCCCAGCTATGGATTATGCAATGGGAGATTGTAAGAATATCTTTCAATTAATTAAAGCAATATCTTAAGGAGGTTTTTCTGATGGAAAAATTCTTTAACAGTAAATTCATGACCAAACTTCAGGAAATTGGTTATAAACTGGCCAACAATGTGTTTATACAGTCTTTACAAGCTGGATTAGGATCTCTCTTGGGATTGATTACCGTGGGATCCTTATTTCAAGTTTTAGCTGCAATTGGAAATGAAACTGCTCTAGGTTGGTTCAAAACAGGGGATGCAGTGTATAATACATTGACCTTGCCTTTCCGTTATTCAATGGATTTTATTTCTATCTGGGTTGCTATCTTCTTTGCTTATCATTATGCTAAGAATTTGAAATTGAAATCCCCTATTATGGCAGCTGTTGATACAGCAGTTACTTTCATGCTTGTGGCAGGAGCTTTTGTTGATACTGAAGAATTCTCCGGTCTGCAATTAGACTATCTCGGCTCACAAGGTATGTTTATCAGCTTTTTCATCGTCTTTGTAGTCGTACAGATTGAAAAATTCTGTTATGAAAAAGATATTAAAATAAAGATGCCAGATGTTGTGCCGCAGTTCCTGCAAGATAGTTTTGGCTCTATTCTACCAGTATTCTTCTCCATCACTCTCTTCCTCTTGCTGAATGTTGGAATTGGAGCCTTGACAGCAGGAGCTTATAATGTTCCGTCTGGTTTTATGGCTCTCTTGCGTGCACCGCTTGGCGCCGTATCATCTGTTCCAGGGATTGTGATGCTTTGTATGTTAGCGCTGATTCTTTGGTGCTTCGGTATTCATGGTACCCTCATCATTATTCCAATCATTTCTCCGCTTGGGATTCAAGCGGCAACAACCAATGCTGCTCTTCATGCGAACGGTCAGCCAATGCAATTCTTCCCAGTCTTACTCTACACTTCCATGGCTTTAGTTGGTGGTACAGGGAATACCTGGGCACTAGTCCTGATGGGCTTACGATCAAAATCTAAACAAATCAGTGCCGTATCAAAGATTTCACTCATTCCTGGGTGGTTTGGTATCAACGAGCCAGTAACATTTGGTATGCCAATTATGTTCAACCCAATTCTTTGTATCCCTTATGTACTCAATGTGCCTATTATGATGATTTTGACTTATTTTGCTTACAAAACAGGCTTTATCATTCCAGCTTGGATTGTTGTCAGCGCTCAGTTGCCAATGGGCTTTAGTAACTATCTGACCACCCTTCGTTGGCAAAACTTTGTTTGGGACTATATCTTGATTTTACCAGCTATGTTAATCTACTATCCATTCTTCAAAAAATACGAAGAGCAACTGGTTAAGCAAGAAGCTGAAGCGGAAGCAATAGAAGCCAAAGGAGGTGCAGCAGCTTGATTGATGTGACAAAATTTTCCAGAGACTTTCTCTGGGGATCGGCTTCAGCAGCCTATCAAGTTGAAGGAGCTTGGGATGAAGATGGTAAGAGTCTGTCTATCTGGGACATCTTTGTCCGCCAGCCTAATAGGACCTTTAAAAACACTACAGGCGACGTGGCAGTGGACCATTACCATCGCTATAAAGAAGATGTGAAACTGATGGCCGAAATGGGCCTAAAAGCTTATCGATTTTCTATTGCATGGACCCGTATTTTGCCTGAGGGACGAGGAGAGGTCAATCAGAAAGGGATTGAATTTTATTCAAATCTGATTGATGAGCTTCTCAAATATAATATTGAACCCATTATCACGATCTATCACTGGGATCTGCCTCAGACGCTCCAAGATGAGTATGAAGGCTGGGAATCCAGAAAGATAATCAACGATTTTCTGTATTATGCAGAGATTCTCTTCAAAAACTTTGGAGATCGAGTGAAATATTGGATTGGACTCAATGAGCAAAATGTCTTTGTTGGACTAGGCTACAGAGATGGCTATTTCCCACCAGGGATTAAAGACATCAAGCGAATGCATCAAGTCAATCACATTGTCAACTTAGCTAATGCGACGATTATCAAACGATTCCATGATTTAAAAATAAAAGGTCAAATCGGTCCAAGCTTTGCTTTTCCTGTCCTTTATGCTCTA
>CAUVQK010000277.1:0-2863 GCA_963553705.1 uncultured Streptococcus sp. | reverse complement strand
AAACTTATAAAAATAACCAGCTATCTTTTAGGATAAAATAAAAAAGCAGGTCTCTGCTTTTTTAGTACAATAATTCATAAATTTCCATTGCAATCAAATCAATACTGTCGAAAGTATAGGTCTCACGCGCTGCAACGTCACGCAAGGTGAAGACAGAGCCGTTTTCTTCGTCGTAACTGTAGGCTACTTCTGCTACAACCACTCCTTCACGCTCAAAATTACGTTTTAAATTTCCGCCATCCTTAGCCATAGCTTCTAAGCGGTTGATAATTCTAACTAAATGTGATTCCATTTTGTTTCTCCTATTTACTTAGTTCCCTCTTATTTTACCATAAATAGCGACTGAAATACCACTAAAAGCCAATTTTTTGTAATTTTTCAAGAATTTGTTTTCATTCTGCTCGGTCTAAGGGAGGATTTTGTAGTAAATTCTTGCAAAGTTCGAGAATACTGATATAATGAAACTATAAAACTTTGACTATTTTTGACCTTTAATTATTTCTATAAATAGCTTGCAAACTAAAAGAAAAGAGGTATCTGCATGCTTTGCCAAAATTGTAAAATCAATGAATCTACGATTCACCTTTATACCAACGTAAACGGCCATAAACAGCAGGTGGATTTGTGCCAAAACTGCTACCAAATCATGAAAACAGACCCCGAACATTCCTTGTTCGGCGGAATTGCTAATGCCAACAATCACGGAACAGATCCTATCGATGACTTCTTCAACAGTCTCAGCAATTTCCAACAGCCTCAGGAACCAACTACTCCTCCTACCCAATCTGGCGGAGCCTATGGGGGCGGTGGCGGCTACGGCTCCAATCCTAGCAAGGGTGGTCAGCCTCAGTCAAGTCCGCAAAAGCCAAAAGGCCTGCTGGAAGAGTTTGGTATCAACGTGACTGAGTTGGCTCGCCGAGGCGAGATTGATCCTGTTATTGGCCGTGATGAAGAAATCGTCCGTGTCATTGAAATCCTCAACCGCCGCACCAAAAACAATCCTGTTCTCATAGGAGAGCCAGGAGTCGGAAAAACAGCCGTGGTGGAAGGCCTGGCCCAGAAGATTGTTGATGGTGATGTCCCTCATAAACTTCAAGGCAAGGAAGTTATCCGCCTAGACGTTGTCAGTTTAGTACAGGGAACTGGTATCCGTGGCCAATTTGAGGAGAGGATGCAGAAGCTCATTGATGAAATTCGTTCTCGTCAGGATGTCATTCTCTTTATTGATGAAATCCATGAAATTGTCGGAGCAGGCTCTGCTGGCGATGGCAATATGGACGCTGGGAACATCCTCAAACCAGCTCTTGCTCGCGGAGAACTCCAGATGGTCGGAGCAACCACCCTTAATGAATACCGTATCATAGAGAAGGATGCTGCACTGGAGCGCCGCATGCAGCCCGTTAAGGTAGACGAGCCAACAGTAGAGGAAACTATTACCATCCTCAAAGGGATTCAGAAAAAATACGAAGACTACCATCACGTCAAGTACACGGATGCGGCTATTGAAGCTGCTGCGCTTCTCTCCAACCGCTACATCCAAGATCGCTTCCTGCCAGACAAGGCTATTGACCTCTTGGATGAGGCTGGATCCAAGATGAATCTGACCCTCAACTTTGTTGATCCCAAGGTCATTGACCAACGTCTGATTGAGGCTGAAAATCTCAAGGCTCAGGCGACTCGTGACGAAGATTTCGAAAAGGCGGCTTACTTCCGCGACCAGATTGCTAAGTACAAGGAACTCCAGCAGACAAGTGTACTAGACAAGGATACTCCGATTATCAGCGAGAAAACGATTGAGCACATCGTAGAGCAAAAGACCAATATCCCAGTTGGCGACCTAAAAGAAAAGGAACAGTCTCAACTAGTTAATCTCTCTAGTGACTTAAAGGCTCATGTCATCGGTCAAGACGATGCTGTGGATAAGATTGCCAAGGCCATCCGCCGCAACCGGGTCGGACTAGGAAGTCCCAATCGCCCAATCGGTAGCTTCCTCTTTGTCGGACCAACTGGTGTCGGTAAGACTGAGCTGTCTAAGCAACTAGCCATTGAGCTCTTTGGCTCGGCTGACAGCATGATTCGCTTTGATATGAGTGAATATATGGAAAAACACAGCGTGGCCAAGCTGGTCGGTGCCCCTCCGGGCTATGTCGGCTATGATGAAGCTGGTCAATTGACTGAGCGCGTTCGCCGCAATCCCTACTCACTCATTCTGCTGGATGAGGTGGAAAAGGCCCATCCTGATGTTATGCACATGTTCCTGCAGGTTCTAGATGATGGCCGCCTGACTGATGGCCAAGGCCGAACTGTCAGCTTCAAGGACACCATTATCATCATGACATCCAATGCCGGAACTGGCAAAGCTGAAGCCAGCGTTGGCTTTGGGGCAGCGCGTGAAGGACGCACCAACTCCGTTTTAGGTGAGCTGGGCAACTTCTTCAGCCCTGAGTTTATGAACCGCTTTGACGGCATTATCGAATTCCAGGCGCTCAGCAAGGACAACCTGCTGCAAATCGTCAACCTTATGCTGGACGATGTCAATCAACGTTTGGCAACCAACGACATTCATCTGGATGTTACAGAAAAAGTCAAAGAAAAATTGGTTGATCTGGGCTACGATCCGAAAATGGGCGCTCGCCCACTGCGCCGCACCATTCAAGACCATATCGAAGATGCTATTACCGACTTTTATCTGGAAAATCCAAGCGAAAAAGAACTCAAAGCTATCATGACCAGCAATGGCAAGATTCTCATCAAGTCAGCAAAGAAAACTGAAAGCACAGAGTCCGTTAATTCATCACAAGAAGAAAAATAAATGTCGACAAACTAGAGCAGAAAACAGTTAGTTTTCTGCTCTAGTTCTTTA
>CAUVQK010000276.1:0-2877 GCA_963553705.1 uncultured Streptococcus sp. | reverse complement strand
CCTGGTCAATCAACTCCTGCCCAATCTCAAAGTCTGTCACCTCAACCTTGTCAAAAAGCATGGTATAGTCTCTTAAAGCTTGGTCACCGTCTTGTTTGACCGTTTCAATAATCTCAGCCACTGCTTCTTCCACATCTAAGTTCTGCTGGCTGAGCTGCAGCTGCTCTTCGTATAAAATCCGTGAAATTTCTTCGTTACTTCCGCTTAAACGCTTGATAATTGTCATTTAAAAGCCACCTCTCTTCTTCCTACTAGGGATTCAATCTTTGCCACAAAAGGCATGATATCCGGGTTATTTTTCAGGGAAGCCTGATTAGCAATGAGCCGGGCCGACACCCGACAAATGTCTTCAAAAACCAGCAGGCCGTTAGCTGACAGGGTATGCCCTGTCTCCACAATATCGACAATGGCATCCGCCAGACCCAGCACTGGTGAAATCTCCACGCTACCTTGAATGGAGATGATCTCCACATCTTCCCCCTTTTGATTAAAATAATCAGTCGCTACTGTCGGGTACTTGGTCGCAATCCGCTTGCGCTTGTGATCATGAGGGTCGTAGCTAGGCACCGAGGCCAGTGAGAATTTACAAAGGCCAAAGTTCAGATCCAGCAGCTCCAGATAGCCGGTCGGATGCTCAAAGAGAATATCCTTGCCGACAATGCCCAAATCAGCAACTCCATGCCGCACATAAGTCGTCACGTCAGGCCCCTTAACTAAGAGAAAGCGAAAGCGACTGTCTGGACTTTCAAAAATCAAGCTGCGCCCCTTGTCTGCCATGAAGAACATATCAAAGCCAGCCTGGGTCAAGAGCTTGACCGTATCTTCCTCAATCCGCCCCTTGGTCAGGGCAATGGTAATCTGACTCATTTGCCATCACCTTCCTTTCCACCCTCGTCAGGTAGGTCATCATGAATGGCTTGATAGACACTGTCAATGTCTAGGGACCAGCCGATAGCTGTCAGCTCTGCTGCCCCGAAGCGCTTGAAAAGCTGGTCATAGCGACCACCAGATAGAAAAGCATCTGGCACTCGATCGCCAAAGACCTTGAAGGTCAAGCCGGTATAGTAAGGCATGGCCGCTACCTGCCCCAAGTCCATAGTTGTCTGCTCCAGCAAGCCTGATAGGTTCTGCAGAACCTGCTCCACATCATCTAAAGCCGTCAATATCCGTTCGTTGTCAACTATCTCTCTAGCCCTAGCTAAAACCTGTTGGCTAGGTCCGAACAGATAAGGCAGCTCCTGTAAAAAATCATCAAACTCACTTGATCTGGTCTGGGTAAATTCAAAGAGTCCCGTCCTGTTTTTCTTGCGAATATAATCTAGCAGCTGGGCCTCCTCCTGCGAATCCAAAGCCAGACTCTCTAGAATTGTCTGCAGAATTGCTGCGTGGGAAAACTCGAACTGATAAGACTTAACCTGCGCCAAATCCAGCGACTGCTTGGCTGTCTTGATAGCCTCAAGCACCGCCTCGCGAGCTGGATAGCCGATAATCTCAATACCTGCTTGACTGAGCTCGTTGGCAAGACCGCGCAGCTCTTCTTGATAGTGAAAAACCTTGCCCGAATAGGAAAACTTGGTCGGCGTATGCACCCTGGTCGAAGCAATAACCCGACCAATCTGGCTGGTCACATCTGGCCGTAGCACCAGTAGCTCGCCTTTTTTATCGAAAAGATGATAATGATGGGGCTCCACATGGTCACTGAAGACCTCGAAGTGCTCCAAAGTCGGCGTGTCAATCCGATTGAAGCCCTGAGCCATCAGAAAATCACTGATGTCCCGCTCAATCTCGTAGGTTACACGCGCCCTCTTGAAAAGCTTGTCATGCATGCCAATCGGAAGGGTGATTTTATTCATAGGCTGCTTTCCTTTCTTGCTCTATTCTTACACTGACTGGCTCTGAGTCTAACTCTCAGCCGCTGCAAATTTCCTTGATAGCTGCCAGGACTGCTTCCATCTCCTCTCGCCGTCCGATAGAGATACGCAGAAAGTCTTTGATTCGTTCTGCTTTTGGAAAATACCGCACATAAATCTGAAGCTCCTCTAACTGCTGAAAAAGCTCTGCTGCAGAGATTCTAGTAGGCTGGGCTAAGACAAAGTTGGTCTGACTTGGCAGGACTTGGAAATCCAGCGCAGCCAATTCCCCAGCAAACCAATCTCGGGTCTCTTGAATGGCTCTACCGGTCTCGAGATAATAATCCCAATCTTTCACTGCCGCAAGGGCTAAACGCTCTGCTAACATATCCACTGAGTAAGGATTGATGGAGTCCTTAACAGCTTTCATGCCGGCTATTAAGTCTGGATGGCCAATGCCGTAACCTACCCGCAAACCAGCCAAGGCCGCATCCTTGGAAAAGGTCCGTGTGATAAAGAGGTTGGGATAGGTGTCTAGCAGAGGCAGGGCAGATTGACCGCCAAAGTTAATGTAGGCCTCATCCACCACCACTACCACATCCTGATTGGACGCCAGAATTTCCTCCAACTGATCCAGCGGCAGATAAATCCCCGTCGGAGCATTGGGATTGGCTAGGATAATGCCGCCATTGTCTCCAAAATAATCTGACGGATGGACCTCAAAACCATCTGTCAGTGGGATTTCTCGAAAAGGCACATGGTAGAGGTCGGCCCAGACCTTGTAAAAACCATAGGTCAAGTCCGGAAATAAGACCGACTCGCCGCTGTTAAAGAAGGCCAGGAAAGCCATGGACAAGATGTCGTCACTGCCATTGCCGATAATGAGCTGGTCAGACGATACACCCAAATTTGCCGCCAAAGCCTGACAGAGCTCCGCCTGATCCAAACTGGAATACTTGCGCAACTCCTGGGCATCAAAGTTCTGCAGGGCCTCTGCCACCTTAGGACTTGGTCCATAAGCATTTTC
>CAUVQK010000275.1:0-2880 GCA_963553705.1 uncultured Streptococcus sp. | reverse complement strand
CTTTATTTTTTGGATATTGACATTAAGGGGGAGGAAACAAAAGGGCTGGAAGTAGCTCAATTTATCCGTCATCATAATCCTTATGCCATTATAGTTTTTGTAACCTCAAAATCTGAATTTGCCACTATGACTTTTAAATATAAAGTATCAGCACTTGATTTTATCGATAAAGATATCAACAATGATGCTTTTAAAAATAGAATCAAAGACAGTATTCTTTACACTAAGAGTACACTAATTGAAAATACCAATATGGTAGATTATTTTGAATATAGTTATCGTGGCAATGATGTTCGAATGCCTTATAACGATATTTTGTATATCGAAACGACAGGGAGCTCTCATAAACTTCGGATTGTCGGTAAAAATTTTCTTAAGGAGTTTTATGGAACGATAACAGATATTCAAGAAAAAGATCAGCAATCTAAACGATTTTTTTCACCACATAAATCTTATCTGGTTAATATTGGCAACATTGTTGATTATGACAAGAAAAATCGAGAAATTATTTTTTACGAAAATCATCGCTGTCCGGTCACTCGTTTAAGAGTGAAATACCTGAAAGATATTTTCGAAAATAAAGGGAAAAGAGTTGACAAAGCTTAAAAACCTGATATAATGGAATATGTTCTGAAAGAGAGCATACCATATGGTCCGTTGGTCAAGGGGTTAAGACACCGCCTTTTCACGGCGGTAACACGGGTTCGAATCCCGTACGGACTATATAATCCGCCATAGCTCAGTTGGTAGTAGCGCATGACTGTTAATCATGATGTCGTAGGTTCGAGTCCTACTGCCGGAGCTAGAGACACTCCTAGTGAGTGTTTTTTGTTGTTCAAGAAAAGGCCTTCACTAGCATTTTAATGAAGAGCCTTATTTTTTATATTGGTAAGGAGTTGATTTTTGATATATTTATATTCTCAGTCGTTTCCTACGTAGAAAATTATAGCAAACAAATAAGATTATGCCAGATATGAAGGCAATGCCACCTTCTTTCAGTCCATTAGGAATGAAAGTGAGGACAACATTTCCTTCTCCTTTTTTCACATCTAATTTCATAAAGCCGTTTTGAGCTCGTTTTAGTGTGACAGGCTTCCCGTTAAGAGTGGCTGACCATCCCTTATCATAAGGAATGGTAAAGAATAATGAAGTATCCTTTTCCGCTCTATAGTTTGTTTTTACTGTGTTTAAATCAGTAGTTGTGGAAACGGGCTGCTCTTTTAATTTTTGAATGACATTTTGATATTGCTCAGTATTAATGGCAAAAAATTCTGGTGTATCAAATGAAACTGTTGAATTATCTGGGAATGTAAAGCGAATAGATACTGTTTGACTTTGACTGAAATAGCCAGCATTAAAGAAAGGAAAAACATTATTAGTTGTATAACGTTCTGTAAAGTTATTGACAGTAATGTCAACATCTGTCTGATCATCATTACTAAAATCAATCCCAGCAACATTAACATATAGTTGACTGTTAGCAGGTACATTGACAGTATAGACTACGCTAGCAAAGCTTGTATTATGTTCTCTGTCAACATCCACAGTCACTCTGTTACCAATTTGCTTGACATTTTCATTAGTAGTTATAGCATCTACTTTATCATAATATTTAAAATCAAAGCCAGTCAATTGATTCAAAAATTCTGTCTGATTATCTAAAGTCAAATTTGTAAACTTGACATCCTGGTAAACATCATTGGTCAGAAAAGCTAAACCAAGTGCAGCATCATTTTGATAGAGAGACATTTCTTTTTCAGTTTTCTCAGGAAGAAAACCAAATTTTTGAGGATCTGTTTCAGATAGATTGTAGCGAACACCAAAAATACTGTCCATCAAAATACTATTGTTTTGATAACGGAGATTCAGATTTGTTCCTGCTGATTTAAAACCAAGTTTATCTAAAGTAGAACTTGCCTGAGTATTTCGAACAGATGAGAACTGGGAAATTCCATTGTAGTTAAATTTCATACTGTCATTTCCCGTTTGTGGATTCAATCTTTCTGTTCTAAAAAAGTCAATATTTTCCTTTTTGGAATAATTGACAAGATTGTCAATCTCGTCAAGGTGACTAGAATAAGATGAACGAGTGGCAAATACCCATTCTTTAGCAATTCCTCCAACTTGATAATAGGAATTAAGTGACAGTTCAAAAGTAACAAAGAAGAGCAAGACAGGGAGAATGATTTTTGGTTGAATAGAAGATTTTGCTAAGACAAAACTAATCAAGAGATAAGCCAGCAGAAATTCTAATGTTAGAATATAGTTTTCAGGACCCAAAAAGTCATAATGTTTTCTCTGAATAAAAGTCATAATGAATCCGAGACTGAGCAAAGTGAAACTAATGGCAACATTCATCAATTTCACGTCTTTCCAACGATTTAAAGTCTCAGCAGCCATATAGATAACTACCAGAGAAAATAGCCAAGAATAACGGTGAAGAAACATGTTCGGAGCATGCATTCCCTGCCAAAGCAAGTCTAAATATTGAAGATAGAAACTAGCTATGAAAATTGCAAGGAGTAAAAAGTAGCAAAGTTTCACGTGAAACTTAACAGATTTTAAGGTGAAAAATAAGATAGCCAGAATCAATGGGAAGGTGCCGACATAAATCATAGGGATAGAACCATACTTGGTTGTATCAAAACTGCCAATAAAATTCTTAGCAAACACATCTAAAAACCAACTTTTTTCTGTCAACAAGGAAGAAACTTTTGTTAAGGTTTCACCATGAGTACTTATGTCTAGATAAGTTGGCAGAATCATGATTAGGCTAGTCAGACCTGCTAAAGCAGATACGATTGTAAAGTCAAGTAAACTTTTAATTCTATTTTTGAAATCCCAAGATAATTGAAGAAGGTACCAAAAGACCAAAAAGAT
>CAUVQK010000274.1:0-2882 GCA_963553705.1 uncultured Streptococcus sp. | reverse complement strand
AGACGCTAGAACTTCTTTCAGGGATAGGATAAATGGACGAATGTGTTGAACACCCAATTCAGCCTTTTCCATATGGTCTACATAATGGAAGGTGTAAGTTTGAGACTGTTCGTAGAACTTCAAGCCTTTATAGTAGCTATCCCAGAGTTTGGCTGCATCGTTTGTAGCCATGGCTTCAGTTCCTGTAAGGAAGGCATCGAGGGCATTCATTTGGTCAATTGCATTATCCAACCAATAGTGGATTTGCGCAACCATCTTTTTATCGCCTGATGCTTTATAGAGTTCAGCTGCTTCTTTAATCTTGGCAAATTCTGCACGCAAGGCTGCACGTTCTGCAGTCACATCCTGACCTGCTTTGAGCTTAGTCATGAAGTCTGTTAATTTTGGAGCCAAGTCTACCGATTCTTCTAGTTTGACGACACGATTATCCATGTTTTGGTTGATCATGTGCTTACCAAGTTCGCGGAAAGCGGCCGATACCTTGCTATCTTCAAAATGACCATTTTCTACAAAGTTGAAGGCAATATCATTGATTTTCTTAGCTTCTTCTTCTGATTTCCACTGTTTCCATGAGTATTGAGCTCCTGAAAAGAGGGCAATCTTAGATGGTTCAGACTGTTGCATTGGGTTCAACATGATACCAGATAGCAAGCTAGGATCCACATTCGGATGAAGGAATTTCTCACCACCACCTAGAATCAAGTGCTGTTTAGAGTTATCTGTTACCGGCCAGTTAATCCAAAGTGAAACGGGGCGATAGGTCTTGCCACCTGCGGATAGATTGTTCTTGAGAGTTGAAAGGAAGCTTTCAGAGACTTCACCCCAAATCTTACCACCCGTCAAGGTCATGGATGCTGAACTTGGGAGATTTTCATTGAGGGATTTCAACTCATCCTCACGTCCATTACCCCAATACTGGCCAGGAACAAAGATCATTTCTTTACGAAGACCGCTGTAAGTTCCCTGCATTTCAGTCAACCACTTGGTCATATCTTGCATCAAGCGGTTGTAGCTATTGTAGCCTCCGACTGGGCTTGGAGCATCATCTGCAAGGATACCAAATTCGCGGACACCCACTTTCATCAACTGGGTAAATTTAGCCTTGATGGTTGCCAAATCTTCTTGGTAATGCGCTTCATTGCCAAAGCGGATGCGGTTGTTCATGAATGGATGGATAGTCCAGACATAGCGGGTTTTACTTTGATTTCCGACACGAGCAAGTTCACGGATTTCAGCTAGTTTTTCTTCTGGATAGAGTTCACGCCATTTCTTGTTGTGGTATGGATCATCTTTTGGTGCAAAGAAGTATTGGTTCAATTTCAAATCGCCACCATAACGCATGAGCTCTGCACGATCGGCATTCGACCATGGATTTCCATAGTAACCTTCGATGAAACCACGGTTCTTGAGCTCTGCGTAATCTTCTACTGTCACATTGCGAAGGACTGGCACTTGGCTTTCCTTGAGCATGTGTTTCAAGGTTGTCAAACCATAGAAGACTGCATCTGTGTCTTTTCCGACGATGGAAATCGAGTTATCCTTGATGCTCAAGACATAGGCGTCAATCTTGTCAAAGAGACCTGCTGAAACATTGGACAAGTTTTGCTCTGCTTGTGAGCCTTGTCCATGCACTCCAAGATAGATATTGGTTGCGCCAGCGATTGCCGCTTTACCAGTTGTATAAGATACTTGATTGTCCTGCAAAACACTCTTCAAGCGATTGCGAGTATAAATATCAAGTTGATCGCCCATGACCAGATTGACTTGCTTGCGAAGAGCTGTGACTCCTTCTCCATAAGTCACTTTTTGTGGAGTTGGGAAGACCTTGTACTCTTTCTTGAGATAGTCTGCGCTCTTGCTGGCAGCCACAATGCTGTCTTCGCTAGCTGGTTTACTTGCAGTGAATTGTTCTGCCAATTCAACCGTTCCATCACCTGTTTGGTCTACTTTTGGTTTTTCAGGTGTAGTTGGTTTTTCTGGTTGACTTGGTGTAGGCGTTTCTTGCTCTTCTTTGACAGGTTTTAATAGATGAACTTCAGCTGCACTTGCAAAACCACCAACGCCTTCCAATACTTTCAACTCAATCTTGTTGGTATGCACCGCCGCAAAGTTGACTGTTTTTTCTTGGGCGTTGTTGTCCCAGCTTCCTTCTGAAACCTTGACCATTTGGCCATCTTTTTGTGCGTAGATTTCGTAGCGCGTCACGACACCATTTCCACCACCTGGGCGTGGGAGATAGGTCAAACCATTGACTTTTTCTGCTTCTTTCAAGGTCATAGTAAGGGTGTATGGCGCAGTGTCACCAGTCCACTTAGTATGCCAGAAGGTATTTGGATCATTGTCAAAGGCCTTTTCAACAGCGCCTTCAGTCGCGTTTCCTGGAAGTTGCTGACTGCTTGCGGTTGCCGTAATCTTATCATTTGAAATCAAACGAGGATTTACAAATGGTTTGTCTGACAACTCTGCACTATGCAAGATTCCTTTGAAACCACCGATGCTTTCAAGCGGTAGAACCAAGCTATTGTGGGCAAAGCGAGGGTGGGCTGGATTTGCAATACGCTCAATCTTTTCACCATCCACATAGACTTCTGTAGATTGTGGTTTGGTCACGATAGAGATTTGATAACGTTTGTTCTTCTCCAGTTTTTTCTTGAATTGGATATGGAACTGTTCAAATTGATAAGCAAGATAGCCGTCTTTATCAGCTAGATAGATACGGTTGTCCCCACTTGTTGAGAAGGTTTGTTCCCCGTCTCCAGTGACAGTCACATCAAACTTCAAGACGTGACTTGGACCAACATCACCAGCCAAGCCTTCGATACTGCTATCTTTCTCAAAAGCCAATCCCTGTTCGCTTGCCTTCACTTTCTTACTTGCATAGT
>CAUVQK010000273.1:0-2882 GCA_963553705.1 uncultured Streptococcus sp. | reverse complement strand
CAATCATTTAAATGGTCATTTATTTATATTTGAAACATCAAGTAGTTCGAGCTGCCTTCCAAAATTGATGTTAGATTTTTTAAAAAAAAGTAGGAATGAAATAAAAAGAGACTAGGAATCAAACTTCCCAGCCATATATATCAGATTATTTTTTGCCTATTTCAAACAAGGGTGACAGTGGCCGCTTTTCATGAATACGGACAATGGCTTCTCCTAAAAGATGCGCAATTGAAATCTGCTCAATCTTATCAATCAAGCGCTCTTGAGGCAGATAAATCGTATCTAGCACAACCAATTTTTTAATCGCCGATTTTTGAATATTATCCATAGCAGGACCAGACAAGACTGGATGAGTACAGCTAGCATAGACTTCTACAGCCCCTGCTTCAGCGAGAGCGTCAGCTGCATGGCAGATAGTTCCTGCTGTATCAATCATATCATCAATTAGGATACAAGTTTTTCCTTCTACCTTACCAATGATGTTCATGACTTCACTGCTATTCATCTTGTCCACACTGCGACGCTTATCAATAATGGCAATCGGGGTTTTCAGAAACTCTGCTAACTTACGAGCCCGACTCACACCACCATGGTCAGGACTGACTACCACATAGTCTCCTCCTGTCATATTACGGCGCTCAAAGTAATCAGCAATCAAAGGTGCACCCATCAAGTGATCCACTGGAATATCAAAGAAGCCCTGGATTTGCGCTGCGTGCAAGTCAATAGTCAGCATCCGATCCACACCAGCAATTTCCAACATATTAGCAACTAATTTAGATGTAATTGGCTCACGAGCTCTAGCCTTGCGATCCTGCCGAGCATAGCCATAGTAAGGCATGACAACATTGATGGATTCAGCACTAGCCCGTTTCAAAGCATCTACCATAATTAAGATTTCCATCAAATTATCATTGACTGGCGAGCTGGTAGACTGCAAAATAAAGACGTGTTTCCCGCGAATAGATTCTTCAATATTCACTTGAATCTCTCCATCAGAGAACTGACGAACAGTTGATTTCCCAAGTGGCAATCCAATCTCTTGAGCAACACGCTGCGCTAATTCTTGATTAGAAGAAAGAGCAAAGAGTTTTAAATCAGAAAAAGACATGATTCCCTCCAGATTCTAAATCGTCTTTCATTGTCCAATTACAACTTTTCCCAACTACCATTGTAACTTTTTTCAGTTGATTTTTCAATTAAAAATAAAAAACGCCAGAGGCGCTTTTTACTGATTAGTTCGGATAGATATATGAAACTGTACCTTGTGCAGTTGTTGGATTAAACCATCCACGGTAGTTACCGATTGATTGTTGTCCAAGGTAGTTTGCTTCTGATACTTGGATGCTTGTAGTAGATTGAACAGCTGTTACTACTGCAACGTGTCCGTATCCACCGTCAGTCCAACATGCAATCGCTCCAACTTCTGGCTGTGAACCAACACGGAAGCCTGCTGCTGCTGCACTTGCAGACCATTGTCCACCATTACCCCAGTAATCGCCGGCCCAAGGAGCTAATGTCTTAGCACCCCAAGTACATTGACCTACTGGATAAGAAGATGCAGACGAGCTATAAACTGGTCTATTCGCACGGGCAACAGATTGAGTTACTGCAGGTGCTGCTGGAGCCGCTGCTTCAGCTGCTGGAGCTGAATTAACAACTGCTTGAACCTGAGCTTGCAGAGTAGTATTTCCCGAAGCTTCAACTGCTTGACGTTGTGCTTCTTGTTCTGCTTTATAAGCTGCTTCACGAGCTGCTGCTTCAGCTGCTGCTTTTTCAGCCGCTGCTTTCTCTTCAAGAAGAGAATTCTTTTCATTTTCAGCAGTTGCTTTTTCAGCTGCAAGGCTTGCTTGAGCTGCTTTCAGTTCTGCTTGTTTTGTTGCCAAAGTTTGCTCATCATCAGTTAACTTTTCTTGGTTGGCAATAACAGTATTAATAGCTTCGTTATTTGCAACTTGCTTTTCAGCAATTGCTTCTTTATCTTTCTTTTGTTGTTCCAGCATCTTGTTATTTGCTGAAACGATTTCGCTCATAGCTGCTACACGAGAGATAGCTTCTGTGATAGAGCTAGAATTTACAACTGTATTGATGTAGCTAGTAGCAGTTCCGTTTGTTTGGGCACTGCGCGCTTGATTAGCAAGTGACTCATTACGAGCTACGATGTTTTTAGACAGTTCGTCAATCTCAGCAGAAAGTCTTGCAGATTCAGCAGACAATTTTTCATTTTCTGCTTTAAGCTCTTCTTGTTGCTTTTGAATAGCAGATACTTGGCCTTGAATCTCGTTGACTTGTGCCTGAGCCGATTGTTGTTGCTCTGTCAAACTATTAATCTTGCTGTCTTGTGCAGCAATCTTTTCGTCAGTTGTCTCCGCTTTAACGCTCACAAGTGCAGCTCCTTGTGAAAGGATAACTGTACTCAATAAAATTGATGTGAGTAGTTTTTTCTTCATAAAAATAATACACTCCTTCTTATAAGACATTATCTAGTATACCAGAAAATACCGTATCATATGTTACGCATTTGTTACATTTTTATTTCTTGTTTATCATAAATACATTTTTTCGAAAATAGGCTGAAAAATGAGGAATATCAAGCTATTAAGGAGTATAGTCGGTACTAAACTGCTAAGGACAAAATCCTGCAAATTCAGACTAGAAAGATTCAAAAATACTGCAAAAGAAAAACTGATTAATTCAAATAAAAATACAAGAATCAAAACAGATAAAAAGCGAGTAAATTTATTTAAAAGCATAGTCGAACTAGACTGACAAACCAGGAGACTTAAAAGAGCAAAAAGAATAAGAGCAATACCGATGCTATGAAAAAAGTAAACATCGTAAAACAGCCCCAAACAACAAAAAAAGACAATATTGTAGTTTTT
>CAUVQK010000272.1:0-2884 GCA_963553705.1 uncultured Streptococcus sp. | reverse complement strand
TTGGTATTACACAAGCAAATTTGTCTATTCTAAAAACAGGTAAGGCTAAAGGTACTCGCTTTGCGACCTTGCTGGCTATCTGCGAAACACTGGATTGTCAGCCTGCTGATATTTTAGAGTATATGTCTGACTAATAAATAGAATATAGAAAGGAGCTTTATGCCTGAATTACCTGAAGTGGAAACGGTTCGGCGCGGTTTGGAGCGTCTGGTTGTTGGCAAGACGATTGATCAAGTGCAGGTCCGCTATGCCAAGATGATCGGTACGGGAGTGGATAGCTTTGTCCATGATTTGCCAGGTCAGACCATTGAAAGGATTGGCCGTCGGGGCAAGTATTTGCTCTTTTACCTGACAGGCGGAGTGCTGGTTTCCCATCTGCGAATGGAAGGCAAGTATCTTTTTTATTCTGATGCGGTGCCTGAGCGCAAGCATGCTCATGTCTTTTTTCAGATGACAGATGGTGGGACGCTTGTTTATGAGGATGTCCGCAAGTTTGGGACCATGGAGCTCTTGAGAAAGGATCAGCTGGAGGCTTATTTTGCTGCCAGAAAGCTTGGTCCTGAGCCGACAGAGGCGGACTTTCTTTTGTCGCCTTTTGCAGCAGCTTTGAGTCGTTCCAAGAAGCCCATCAAACCCTATTTGCTAGAGCAGACCTTGGTCGTTGGACTGGGAAATATCTATGTAGATGAGGCCCTTTGGCGGGCGCGGATTCATCCGGCAAGGCCAGCAGCTAGTCTGAAACCAGCTGAAGTGAAGCGGCTGCGTGAGCAGATTATAGAAGTTTTGCAGCTTGGGATCGAAAAGAGAGGATCGACCATTCGGACCTATCGCAATGCTCTGGGTGAAGATGGCACGATGCAGGATTTTCTGCAAGTCTATGGAAAGACCGGTCAACCTTGTGCTAGATGCGGCAGCCCGATTGAGAAAATTAAGCTGGGCGGACGCGGTACACATCTCTGTCCTCATTGCCAGAAAGCGAGGTAACTGCCATGGCAAGAATTATCGGTATCACTGGCGGCATTGCCTCGGGTAAGTCAACAGTGACAGAGTTTTTGAGGCAGCAGGGCTATCAGGTCATTGATGCGGATCAGGTGGTGCATGAGCTGCAAGAGCCGGGGGGACGGCTTTATCAAGCTCTTTTGTCCGCTTTTGGTCCAGCTATCTTACAGGAAGACGGTCGTTTGGACCGGCCCAAGCTGGGAGCTATGATTTTTGGGGATCCCGAACTCTTAGCCCAGTCCAGTCAAATACAAAATCAGATTATCCGCGAAGAACTGGCTGACCGACGAGATTTGCTGGCAGAGATGGAAGATATCTTTTTTATGGATCTTCCCTTGCTGTTTGAATTACAATATGAAGACTGGTTTGACCAGATCTGGCTGGTGGATGTGACGAAGGAAACTCAGCTCAGTCGCCTTATGAATCGAAACGCTCTCAGTCAGGAAGAAGCAGAAAAACGCATAGTAGCTCAGCTATCTCTCCGAGAAAAACGAAAGAGGGCGGACGTGTTGATTGATAATAATGGCTCGCTTGAGGAAACTCGACAGCAGATTCGCGATGCTTTGCAGAAATTAGAAAGAAGATGATTTATCACGTCACAAGTAAACTGGAAACATAACCTGAAAGTCGCTTGGTTTGGGAACTTTCTGACAGGTGCCAGCATTTCTCTGGTGACGCCTTTTATGCCACTTTTCGTGGAGCAGCTGGGTGCCAGAGGTCATGAGGTGGAGTATTACGCTGGGCTAGGGATTTCTCTCTCTGCAATCTCAGCTGCCCTGCTCTCTCCTGTCTGGGGAAGTCTGGCCGACCGATATGGCCGTAAGCCTATGATGATACGTGCAGCTACTGCCATGGTTTTCACTATGGGAGGTATTGCCTTTGTACCCAATATTTTCTGGCTCTTGCTCCTACGCTTTCTAAATGGTGTTTTCGCTGGTTATGTTCCCAACAGCACAGCTCTGATTGCCAGTCAGGCTCCTAAGGAAAAAACCGGTTATGCTCTGGGAACTCTCTCGACTGGTGTCGTTGCGGGTAATCTTATGGGGCCATTTATTGGCGGTCTGATTGCGGAGATGTTCGGTATTCGCAATGTCTTTCTCCTGATTGGCGGCTTCTTTCTGGTGGCAGCCTTAATGACCTTTTATTTGATTAGGGAGGATTTTGTGCCAGTGACCCGACAAGAAGAGGTAGGCTTTAAGGAATTGCTGCGCCAACTCAGGTATCCTAAGATGCTGATGAATCTCTTTCTGACTAGCTTTGTCATCCAGTTTGCAGCTCAATCTATCAGCCCCATCCTTGCCCTCTATATCAGAGAGTTGGGGCAAAAGGACAATCTGATCTTTGTTTCGGGTCTCATCGTTTCTAGCATGGGACTTTCCAGCATGATGAGCTCCAGCATTCTGGGGCGTTTAGGAGACCGTATCGGCAATCACCGGCTTCTAGTGCTGGCTCAGTTCTATTCAATCCTGATTTATCTGCTCTGTGCCAATGCTGGCTCCCCTATGCAGCTGGGCTTTTATCGCTTTTTATTTGGCCTAGGAACAGGGGCGCTGATACCAGGTGTCAATGCTCTGCTAAGTAAGATAACACCCAAGTTTGGAATCTCTAGGATTTTCAGCTATAATCAGATTTTCTTTTATCTGGGCGGGGTGGTCGGCCCTATGTCTGGATCGGTCATTGCGGCAGCCTATGGCTATCATTCAGTCTTTTATGCCACAGCAGGGCTAGTTGCCGTCAGTATGCTGGCCAATCTCTTTAGTTTTCGAAATTTATTTAAAAAGAAGGATATCTAGTGCGCGTTAAAATAAATTTATAATGTTCCAGCTGCGGGAGTCAGAACTATCTGACCAGCAAAAATACTAAAACGCATCCGGAAAAAATTGAG
>CAUVQK010000271.1:0-2888 GCA_963553705.1 uncultured Streptococcus sp. | reverse complement strand
CCATAGTCTTCTAACAAGCGAGCAGCATCAAAGTGGGTTACACTTCCTGTAGCATAGGCATTATAGCCCTTGCTAGGATACCACTTGCCGGCTGGTCCAAAGAATTCCTGCATAGCCAGTGATTTTTTGTCATTAGCTGGAGCCCAATATTTTTGACCATTCTTGTCAACCAATGAGAATCCATCGTAAACCAGAACAGAACGGAAGAGCTTGTCCTTGCTTTCATCGCTTAGAATCTTATACCAGAAGTCATAGTGATCGCGCTGGTATTCAGCTGTTTTTCTAACTCGGTCTTCGACAAATTCAGCTAGCTCTGCATCTGTCCGAACCCTGCCATTGGCATCAAGGCGATAACGGTCATAAGCCCCCATGGAGATGGTAGACATATTGGAGATAGCATAGACGCCCTTCTCAGTCATGGTCAAGAGCGGCAGAAGCATGCCCTTGTGTTCCCAGTTATCTGCAGTAATCTTGTCATAAACGCCGACAGAATACTTGCTCTTGTCCTCGGCTCCATCCTGAAGCTGTCTAGCTTCTGGCACATCCGACTTAGCCTCAACGATATAGGCTTTTGTATTGGTCTTGAGCCATTCATTGTTGCTCTTGTCCGGAAGGAAGAGCTGACGATAACCTTCTAGATAGTTAAAGAGTCCACGCTTCCCAGTCGCTTCAGAGAGCGAGGTATCATAAGCCATATAGTTGTTCTTGGCTTTAAGATTATTAAAGCCTGATTGACCAAGTGAAATAATGGTATCTAAGGTTGAAGCATTATGATTTCCAAAGAAGTCAAACTTATAGGCCGACAAATCCTTAACATTGATATTGTCATAGTTGATATTATACCAACGGTTGAGATAAGTTAGACCCAGTAGGAAGGCTTCCTTATTGGCTGTAATCTTCTGAGCTACATAGTCAGCCACGACATCGCCTTCAGTATTGATGGACTTGTCCATAGCCAGAACTTTGCGCAACTCTTCTGACAGCTTGGTCTTGACTTGGTCAAAGGCTGTATCCAGATAGAGATCATCCAGAGAAGTGTCAGCATTCACGCCTAAAACAGTTCGCATAGCGGGGGAGTCAAGGACAACCTTGTTCAACTCCGGCAGCACTTGATTGAGAATTCTGCTATAGTCTGATAGGAAAGCCTCTGGAGTATAAAGGAGATCTAAGCCATTTACACTGTATTCTGCAATTGCCTTATATTTGAAATCTCCCTTATAGGTCAGATCCAGGTATTCAACTGTATTATCCTCAAAGTGCAGCATCAGACGGTTAATCGCAGTCTTGTTGCCATTGATATCAGTGATAATCTGGTCACCCTTCATTGGAACAACATCCAGCAAGTACTCCATATTGAGCTTGTGATGATCTGGAAGTTTATTTCCATAGGCAACGATGGTCTCCTTATTGTAGAATGGAAGGAGTTTTTCCATGTTAGCATAAGCTATCAGACGGTCTTCTCGAGCATTCTTTTCCAGAGCATAGTTGACAGAATAAAGGTTGAGATTCGTGTCTTCCAGCGTGGTCGTAATGTCTAAACTAGCTAGCTTCTCTTCTGCCTCGTTCAGAGTCAGTGTTGAAGTGACAAACTTGTCATTTTCCAGTGTTTTATTTCCTTCAACGGCATAAGCTTCTGTGATACGGTTGTTCTCATATCCCTGATCGCCAGAAATACTGTAAACATTTGTACCGCTGACGTTGCTGATGACATTATCAATCAAGCCATTGAAGTAATTTGAGCCAACCACGCCGCCAATCTGACCGTTCTTAGTAGAATTTTGAATCTTTCCAGCAACATAAGAACGGCTGATGCGGGCATTGTTTTCTAAGCGGCCAACCAGACCACCGAAGCGTTGGTTATTGGCTCTAGCGCCTGCTAGAATGGTCACATCTGCCCTGCTTTGGCTAATCAAGGAGTTTCCTCCCTTGAGATTGGCAACCAAACCACCGACATTGTATTCCTTGCCCTGCTTATCATTTGACACGATAGTTCCAGTAAAGGAGCTATTGGTAATTTGGGTATTGTTAGCAATAACTACCAAACCTGCTACCTGTGAAGCATTTTCTTTTACTTCTACTCTACCTTGGACTGAAACATCTGTGATTCGAGCATTTTCTGCATTGCGAGCTAGGGCAGCTGAGTCGTAAGTACCGACAATATTGACCTCTTTCAAATCCAGATTAGAAATAGAAGAACCACTCTTGAGGTTTTCAAATAAAGGCTTGGCCAGATTATAAATCGCATACTGCTTGCCATTATGGTTACCTGTCAGACTGCCTGTGAAGTTCCCTTTGAGGTAGACATAATCCGCAGGTGCCAGACTAACTTCGCTAGCATCCAAATCAGCCCCCAGAACATAGTTGCCAGCCATATTTTGCTTCATAGCGTCTATCAAACCAGCAAAGCTAGTGTAGACATTTTGCTGGCTAGGGACTGCCTTGCTGATATAGAAGTCATAGCCAGACTTATAGCCTGTCTCACCTTCTTGGACCAGCTCAGGCAGAGAAACGGTCACCTTATAGACATCCCTGCCATCCTTATGGCTTTCCGCTATGCTGTGAACCGGCAGGAGCATTTCCTTAGATTCACTTGATTTGACTTTGACAAAGTAGGTAGACAGATCCGTAGGCATAGAGCTCATAGATACGACGCGCTTAAACTGGTCGTTTTCTTTTCTGTAAAACTCAGCCGAATCAATATCTCGGAAGGCAATCTTCTTGTATTCCAATTCAAAATTGCGGCTGTCCGTTTCAAGTTCCGTGAAGCTGCCATTATCCAGTTCATAAGTCAGCTTGGTTTTCAGGCTATAGCCTGTGTAGTAGTCTAAGTCGCCAATCTTCAGACTTCCTGCGAAATTGGTAATCGGAAGAGTGCGGACAAGCTGATC
>CAUVQK010000270.1:0-2889 GCA_963553705.1 uncultured Streptococcus sp. | reverse complement strand
TTTTCCTTGATTCCCAAGGGACTGGACCATCTCTTTTTTGACAATCTCTGGGCACTGGGGCAACGCTTGGTGCGAAAAGGAGAGTTTGACAAATATCTGACTCGTCCTATCAATCCTCTCTTTCACATCCTAGTCGAGACCTTTCAGATTGATGCCTTGGGCGAACTATTGGTCGGTGGAATTTTACTAGCGACAACAGTATCAAGCATTGTTTGGACTCTTCCCAAATTCTTGCTTTTCCTAGTTTGTATTCCTTTTGCGACCTTGATTTATACTTCCTTGAAAATTGCGACAGCGAGTATTGCTTTTTGGACCAAGCAATCAGGAGCGATGATCTACATTTTCTATATGTTCAATGATTTTGCCAAGTATCCGATTTCGATTTACCATTCGCTTATCAGTTGGTTGATTAGTTTTATCGTGCCTTTCGCCTTTACGGCCTACTATCCCGCTAGCTATTTCTTGCAGGACAAGAATGGACTCTTTAATATCGGTGGTTTGATTCTGATTTCTCTTATCTTCTTTTTCATTTCTTTGAAACTATGGGACAGAGGCTTAGACGCCTACGAAAGTGCAGGATCGTAAGATAGAAAATATGATTAGCCCTAAAACCTTAAATCAAGAAAGGATTTTAAGATGATAGTAATTGAAGAAGTGAAGGAAGAAAAACAAAAGATGCTAGTGGTTAGCGAAGTTTTGAAGGATCTGCCAGAATGGTTTGGGATTCATGAAAACACACAAGCTTACATTGAAGGGGCCGCGGATTTGCAGGTTTGGGGAGCTTATGACGGAAACCAACCGGAGGGCTTTATAAGCTTATCCTACTCTAGCGAAGATTGTGCTGAGATTGATTGCTTGGCTGTTAAGAAATGCTATCATAGAGCGGGAATTGGCAGTCAACTTCTAGGAGCTTTGGAAAGTACTGTTCGTCAAAAAGCATCCTATCTGCAAGTAAAAACGGTAGCACCAGGTCATTATCCTTCTTACGACAGAACTAACGCTTTTTATCAGGCTCAGGGCTTTAAAAAGTTAGAAATCTTTCCTGAACTTTGGGATAAAAGCAACCCTTGTTTGATTTGGGTTAAAAAGTTGTGAAATTTTCCCTTGACAAAAAAACTCAAGATGCTAAAATAAAGGGGAAAAGGCGCCGATTTAGCTCAGTTGGTAGAGCAACGCACTCGTAACGCGTAGGTCACAGGTTCGATCCCTGCAATCGGCATCTTAATTTGGAAGCTTAAAGGCTTCTTTTTTTCTTTGCTCATGCTAGAACTTTTTGTTGTCTTTTGTAAATATACTTTCTATCATCTCTTATAAACCACTTACCGGTCAAAATTGACCACTTACTGAAAAGGCCTTGTTTCTCGGGAGTTTCTTGTTATAATAAATATAAGCAGATGGAAAGGAGAGCGTATGAACATTCGGATTGAATTAGATCAGAGTTTGGATGAAACAGAAATGGTGATAAAAGTTTCGCGGCTGGATGAGCGGATTCAGCGCATCCAGGAAGCTCTGGAAGAAACGGCGACTCCGTCCATTCTTTTCTATAAGGAAAGCAGTGAGTATTTTCTCGATTTAGCGGAAATTCTCTTTTTCGAGACGGACGGCAGCAAGATCTTTGCCCATGCCCGCAATGATGCTTATGAGGTCAAGCTAAAGCTCTATGAGTTAGAAGAGATTCTGCCCCGCTATTTCTGTCGGATTTCAAAGTCCACCATTGCCAATATCAAGGCTATCTATGCTTTGGATAAGTCCTTTTCAGGAACGAGCACCGTCCAGTTTTACAATACCCATAAGCAGGTGCATGTGTCTAGGCATTATTATCAGTTAGTAAAAGAAAAGTTAAGTGAAGTGAGGTAATTATCATGAAAAAAACAATTTTTGGAATCGGCTTTCTAGTCTTGGCAGCTTGGGTCCTGCTGCAGGGGAATTTTGGAATTCCTGCCTTCAATTTTAATATTTGGCCCATGCTAGTAGTTGCAATGTTCGCCTATTTCGCCTTGGAAAATTTCTTAGAAAGAGACTTTGGCACTGGGCTTATCATGGCAGTTATTGCGCTGATTATTGCCAATGCCGTTTACCACTTTTTAGCTATTTCAACAGGAACCTTGGTTTTGGGTGGTATTCTGGCTTGTATCGGTCTCAACATGATTTTCAAACCCCAGCGTATTTTTAAGGGGCGTATATTCTCAACTGCCTCTTCTTCCTCAAAAGATGATATTGCTTTTGGCAGCGGCACGCGTTATATCAATTCGGATAATTTCACCTACGAAAAGCTAGACTGTGCTTTTGGCAGTGCATCGGTTTATTTTGATAATGCAAGGATCGAAGGTGACTCAGCAACTTTTGAAGTGGATCTGTCTTTTGGAAGTGTGATGCTTTATGTGCCCAGTGACTGGCGTGTAGAGCTGGATGTAGATAATGCCTTTGGCTCTGTCTACAATCCCCGCAATGTCAATGAAAAGAGAAAAACTCTCTATGTTAAAGGCGATGTGTCTTTCGGCTCCTTGAAGATTAGCTATGTTTAGGAAAACGGATTAATTTCGAAAGTTTGGACAAATGTACTTGTCAAACGTCAAGTTTTTTGGTAATATAGGAAGGTATGTGGTGCTAGCACATCCGTAATATTAGATCTAATAGGAGGAAACACGATAATGGCTAAAGTATGTTACTTTACTGGTCGTAAGACTGTATCAGGAAACAACCGCTCTCACGCGATGAACCAAACAAAACGCGCTGTTAAACCAAATCTTCAAAAAGTTACTGTTTTGATTGACGGTAAACCTAAAAAAGTTTGGGCTTCAGCTCGTGCCCTTAAATCAGGTAAAGTTGAACGCGTTTAATCTTTATTTAAAAAGGATGGAAATTTTCCGTCCTTTTTTACTTGGAAAT
>CAUVQK010000269.1:0-2910 GCA_963553705.1 uncultured Streptococcus sp. | reverse complement strand
TCAAAAAGTAAATTTTCCTAGCGCTAAAACTTCGGTTCTCCATCGGGAAGTTGAACCAAGATGGCTTCCAGTTCCAGCCGATTGAGTGGCTGAATCCGAATCTGGCTGGAATCCAGATAGCTACGGTGAGTCTCTGGAATCTTCTCCAAAAAAGCTTTTAAATCCTTTGTTGTCAGATATTTATAGCCCTGCGGACTGCTAGCATCCTCTATCAGGATATGAAGATGCCATTCCATATCTTGACTAGCACCGCTCTCAATCATCTCTTTAACCAAGTAACCCTTGGGCATTGGCTGAGTCGGAAGGACTGTCTCCACTCCTTCTGCCAGAACATAAGAACCCAGGTATTTCCCACCCTGATCCTTATAATACTTAGGAGTAGAAAATTGACTCTGAACTTGCTGCATCTCGGCCATCTGCCTGCCAAACTCCTCCACAGGATCTTCTGCCTTGAATAGTTCCAGAAGTTTTTCCTGCGACATGTACAAATCATGAGCATAGCCTTCGAAAACATGCATAGGGGCAGCTGCAACTCTGGCATCATTCAAGCCGTAGAGAATATCCGCTTCAAAATCAATATTAAAAATCCCGTCAGTAGTGTAAGTGGTGCCGTATTCATCAACAATATCCTGCTTCATCTTCTGAGCCAAACGACTCATAAAGAGAATGGCCCCTTTCCAGTCACCAACCGTCGATGGTGTCAAGACACGAACCTGATAGGTTTCTCGGTCTGGCAGATAATAAACTTCAAACCCTCGGCCGGCCCCTTCCCAATAGACAGCCAGAAAAGTTCCGATCTGATCCAAGGATTGATAAGCCTTATCGCCCTCGAGGCCTACGACCTCCAGTCCTTCTACCAAGGAAACCAAAGACAGGGGTGTTTAGACCGCCTTATAGCTAAACAATCCCTTTCGGTTCTGAATGTAAAAAGAAATACTCATACCATGCTCCTTTCTAACGACAAAAGCCTTTCTGAAAGCGAGAAAATGCAAAATCAAAACTCAATACTGGTACAAACTAGTTTTTCTCCAAGGCTTTTAAGGATAAACCCCATTCGCAAAACGGACTCTGGTATTAGTATAACATTTTCGGAAGAAAAAGACGAAAAAACCTGTATCCATGAAGAGACTTTCCGACTGAAAACTTCATCAATACAGATTCTAAGAATATATTTGAACTTCATAAAAAGGCAATGAATAAACTTCTAAGAAAGCAAGACTCATTCTGAGCACTTCTTATTTTTTATCCTGCTGTGTCAGCTCCTGATTGTAGGACAAGGATAGACCAATCCAGTAAGACAGTTCTTTTTGTCCTTCGCCATCTAAATCAATATAGCCATGATAAAGCCTATTCTTCATCACTGTGACACTGGCACCATTTTTAGGTAGGACCTGCTTTTCCAGTTCCTTACCGATTCGCACCATGACAAGCTCCTGACCTCTTTCTGAACTCACAGTAACGGTCATCTTACCACGGACCATAAAAGCCAAGCCACCAAACATCTTCTTCTCTTCTACCTCTTCTTCAAAAACATGAGGAGGAAGTTCAGTAGCTAAAATGGCACGGACTTGCTGGGCTAGGGATTCACTATAAGCCATCCTTCTACCTCATTTCATCACATCCCAGCCGATGCCAAAACGGTCAATCAAGCGACCATAAAACTCTGCGAAGGCTTGTTCCTCCAAAGGATAGAGAATTTGTCCCCCTTCAGCAAGCTTGGCAAAAAGCTCATCAGCTTCTTCTCTACTGTCTGGGCTCAGAACCAACCATTGATTGGGCTGGTGATTGCTAGGAATAGATAGGTCGTTAAAAATGCCTACATCCTCACCATTCAGGGTTAAGTTTTCCGTATCTAAGGCAATCCAGGCAACTTTATCCCGTTTTTCTGCAGGAAGGTCTGCTGGATCCAGCATCTCACTGGCTCGGACAAGTCCCTTTATCTCTGTCTGAAAAAGACCCGCATAAAAACGAAAAGCTTCTTCGGCCTGACCATTAAAACTTAAAAACACGTCTAATTTCATTATTGTTCCTCCAATTTTTTATATCTGAGAATAGATCTCTAGTATCAGTTTATCAATTAGGATAAAAATTTTCTTATTCTCAATTGCGCTTGTTTGGCTAGGGAACGCATGATTAAAACTGGAAGATTAACTGTGATAGGGGGATCGCTGGGCAAGGGCCTGCGCATGCTGATTTCCTCTTGATAGATGCTATAGCCTAAAAAGGTGAGTGGCTCATCGCTTCCCCAGCGAAAGTTATGCTTCAAGACATAGTTTTTAGTTAGGCGTAAATCCTCCAGCAATTCACAGGCCAAAAGATAGTAGTCACCATCCGGTACATTTTCAAAAGTAAACTGTCTCTCTTGGCTCAGTGCTACTCCGATAACCGGCTCTTCTTTGGGTATGCGGGTTTTAAAAAGCCCGACACAACTAATACGTGGTTCATACCCCTCAGGATAAGATAGCACCACGGTCAAGCGATTGCCACTTTTACAGTCGGGATCCTGATGCAATAAAGCTCCCTTCTCATCCAGCTGTTTGACTATAAAATCATAAGCCTTGGTTGATTCCTGGTAATATTTTTTAGGCGAAAGTCCAGTATGCCGCTTAAAAGTATTAGAAAAACTGCCTAGACTATCATAACCAGCTTCCATAGAGGTCTCGGTCACATTTTGTCGGCTTTCTACAATCTCCTGAATCCCTTTTTCCATCTTAAGAGCTTCCACATATTGCTTGATAGAAAAACCCATCTTTTTCTTGAAAGTTCTGGATAGATGGGAAGGACTATAATGGAAATGCTCAGCCAAATCGGTCAGACTCAGCTCTTCATCTGCATGCTGACGCAGATAGGCTGCCACTTCTTCCATGATAGCTTTAGACATAGACTTGCTCCTTTCCCATTTATTTAAGC
>CAUVQK010000268.1:0-2917 GCA_963553705.1 uncultured Streptococcus sp. | reverse complement strand
CTTTTTTATACATCACGTGGCTTTCCTTGTTTCTGAGTTGTGAGTTGTTTTGAGTGGTGTTCTGTTGTGTTCTAGTAGTCTTTTGAAAGGTTCTTAAATTAATGGGAAATAATCTTATAGTTTATTATGATTTGGTTTATGCGAAGGATTTGAGCCGTCGCTTGCAAAAAGTAACAGATAAATTTGATGCTCAGCATTTTATGTCTCTAGTTGAAAGCGACTTAGAGGCTTTGGAATTTACTCAGCGTCAAGAGCTACTGGCAAGGAGTATCAAAGAATGCTTGCCGCTTTCTTATGCTGATTCTCTGAAGGTTTTTGAGCAGATACTTGGTCCAGAGTTAGAGGGTGGCTTGGGGATGTTCTCAGAAGGGTACTGGTTGTGGCCGATTGGCAAATACGTAGAACTTTACGGAGGTCAGGAATTCGAGTTGAGTGCAGTCTTCAGTAAGGAATTAACCAAGCGATTTACTGGAGAATTTTCCATGCGGCCCTTACTGGCTAATTATCCTAATGCTACGATGGATTTACTGCTAGAGTGGAGCCGAGATGAGAATATGCGCGTCCGCAGGTTAGCCAGCGAGTGTATGCGGATTCGTCTGCCTTGGGCTAAGAAGCAGACAGTGGTCTTAGATTATTTTGATGAGTTTACCGCTATTTTAAGGAATCTAAAGGATGATAGGGATAAATCAATCCAAAAAAGTGTCGCTAATAATCTGAATGATTTATATAAAGAAGATCCTGAAAAGTTTGAGTGTATCATTCAAGCTTGGCAAAAGGAAGAATTGAGTTCGAGTTGCGCTTGGATTATTAAGCATGCTTCGCGAACAAAAAATAAAGCAGAAAAATAAGCTTTGCTGATCTAGCAAAGCTTATTTTTTAGTTGTCTTCGTCTGGTGTAAGTACCATCGGAATGATAATCGGCTCGCGCTCGGTACTTTCGTAGAGGAAAGGACGCAAGGCGTTGACGATAGCGCCGCTGACAGATTGGACGCTGGCATCTTTATTCTTAAGGGCAATGCGAATGGCATTGAAGAGGATGCGCTGGCTTTGGCGAATGAGGTCGCCTGATTCGCGCATGTAGATAAAGCCACGGCTGAGAATATCTGGACCGGCTAAAATCATCTTGGACTCAAAGTCAACCGTCGCAACAGCCAAGACAACACCGTCCTCTGATAGGTCTTTACGGTCGCGCAGGACAGCAGCTCCGATTTCACCAATGCGGTTTCCATCGACATAGATATCTTGAGCGTTGAAGCTACCGGCAATACGGGCTGAGTCAGCTGTTAGAGCCAGCACATCACCATTGCTCATGATGAAGATATTGTCTTTTGGTACTCCAGTATCAACGGCTAGACCTGCATGGACTTTCTGCATACGGTATTCACCATGGACTGGCATGAAATATTTAGGCTTGATCAAGCGGAGCATGAGTTTCTGCTCTTGCTGGCCACCGTGTCCAGAGGTGTGGATGTTGTTAATCTTACCGTGAATCACTTCTACACCAGCCTCGGAAATGATGTTAATCAGCTTGTTAACGCTGGTCGTATTACCAGGGATAGGGCTGGATGAGAAGATGACTGTATCTCCAGGCTGCAGCTGAACCTGACGGTGGGTACCATTAGCAATCCGAGACAGGGCTGCCATCGGCTCACCCTGACTTCCGGTACACATAATCAGCACTTCGCCAGCTGGATAGTCCTTGAGTTCATTTGGCTCGATGAATGTATCTTTAGGAACCTTGATATAGCCCAGCTCAATCCCGTTGACAATAGCCTTTTCCATGGAGCGGCCAAAGACCGCAATCTTGCGACCGGTCTTAACAGCAGCATCTGCTGCTTGCTGGAGCCGGAAGATGTTTGAAGCAAAAGAGGCGAAAATAATCCGTCCGTGGATGCCTTCGATAATCTTCATGATAGATTGCCCGACCACTTTTTCGGAATTGGTAAAGGTTGGAACTTCAGCATTGGTCGAGTCAGATAGGAGGCAGAGAACGCCTTCCTCGCCCAGAGCAGCCATGCGGTGCAGGTCTGCTGGCTCACCAACTGGTGTAAAGTCAAACTTGAAGTCACCGGTACAGACAATCTTACCCTGCGGCGTATGGATGACAATTCCCAAAGGCTCTGGAATAGAGTGGGTTGTCCGGAAGAAAGTAGCTTTCAGATGCTTGAACTGCAGTTCTGTGTTTTGATTGATTTCATAGAGCTTGGCATCGCGCAAAAGTCCATGCTCTTCTAGCTTTCCACGAATGAGCGCTAGCGCCAGAGGACCCGCATAGATCGGAACATTGGCTTGCTTGAGCAGGAAAGGAATACCGCCAATATGGTCCTCGTGCCCGTGGGTGATGAGGACAGCTTTTACGCGGTCAATATTTTCCACGATATAAGAGTAGTCGGGAATGACATAGTCAATTCCTAGCAGGTCGTCTTCTGGGAACTTGATACCGGCATCCACGATGATAATTTCATTTTGGTATTCAATCCCGTAGGTGTTTTTACCGATTTCACCTAACCCACCAATCGCAAAAACGCCAACTTCTTTGGGTTTTAAGGTATATGCCATGGGTTAGAACTCCGTCAATTCAAAAGTGCCTGACTCTTTTTGGTATTCGAGGTGTTTGTCAGACAAGAGCTCGATAAATTCAATATTATAAGGGGTGTTTTCTTCGACCAGCTTACGAGCTTGAATGCGGCCTTCCAGCTCGTTGTCAGCTTGAACTTCTAAGTAGAGAGAGCGAGTCTTTTCACGGCGCGGACTGCGCTCTTTTGTTTCCTGATAAAAAACTTTGTAAATCATTACATTTCCTTTCATAATTTCATGATTAACCTGCAGAAAACAACAGCTGATTAGCTGTTTTCTTTTATTTAATTCTGAGTAGTAGATTAATCCTGATTCGTTACAATTATAATGATTATAACAT
>CAUVQK010000267.1:0-2929 GCA_963553705.1 uncultured Streptococcus sp. | reverse complement strand
GAGGGTCAGCATAGCCAGTCCTCCCTGTTTGAACAAGATTTTGGGGTCACTGGTCACTGCACCGTAAGCTGCCACCAAGATGATATAAACCATAAAAATTCCCAGCCAAAACGAACTAGGCTGTACAAAGGCCGCAATCAGCACTAAAACAGCTATCAATCCGTTGTAAACTCCTTGGTTTTTGAAAAGTGTCTTGACTGACAGCCGCTCCAACTCCTCTTGTGACATACCGAAAACCCGAGCTGTTGTCGCTGAAGTCGTTGCGATGGTCTCCAAGTATAGGATGTAGAAAAATTCCAAGGCAACCAAGCTTGCCAAAATCATTGTAATAATAGACATTTTACCCTCCTAAAATAAATAACGAAACTTAGTATAACACAGACTGACTGGATCTGCGAAAATCTTGCTCAAAAATGGACAGTTTGTATAAAAAGTGTGACTAAAAATACTGAAGAAAAAAAGCGTAGCAGAAATCAGCAATTTCTGACTAGATGTGATACAATCTTTTTGAAAAATGGAGGTAGTTTATGTTAACCTATGATTTAATTGTCATCGGCTTTGGTAAGGCCGGTAAAACATTGGCAGCCAAAATGGCGGGCCAAGGAAAAAAAGTTGCTTTGATTGAGCGAAGCAAGGCTATGTACGGGGGAACCTGCATTAATATCGCCTGCATCCCAACCAAAACCCTGCTTGTCGCTGCTGAAAAAGGCCTGGCTTTCGACCAAGTCATGGCTGAGAAGAATGCTGTTACCAGCCGTCTCAACGGGAAGAACTACGCAGCAATCAGTGGTGCTGGTGTTGACATCATCGATGCGGAAGCTCATTTCCTTTCCAATAAAGTCATCGAAATCACAGCTGGCGATGAGAAAGAGGAACTGACTGCTGAGACTATTGTCATCAATACTGGTGCTGTTTCCAATGTCCTGCCAATTCCAGGACTGACTGAGACCGAACATGTCTATGACTCAACTGGCATCCAAAATCTGAAAGAACTTCCTAAACGCTTGGGAGTTCTGGGTGGCGGTAATATCGGCCTAGAATTTGCTGGACTCTACAATAAATTGGGCAGTCAGGTGACTGTGTTGGATGCTGCTCCTGTCTTTCTCCCTCGAGTAGAGCCTTCTATCGCTGCCCTAGCTAAGCAGTACATGGAAGAAGACGGAATCCAGCTCCTGCAAAATGTGCAAACCAAGCAGATTAAAAATGATGGTGCTGAAGTTGTGGTTGTGACAGAGGATGGAGAATTCCGCTTTGATGCCCTGCTCTATGCTACTGGCCGCAAGCCGAATGTTGAGCCACTGCAGTTGGAAAATACAGATATCGAGCTGACAGAGCGCGGAGCTATCAAGGTCAACAAGCACTTGGAAACATCTGTACCCGGCGTTTTTGCGGCGGGCGATGTCAATGGCGGTCTGCAGTTCACTTATATCTCACTGGATGACTTCCGTATCCTTTATAGCTATCTGGCTGGCGATGGTAGCTACACACTGGAAGACCGTAAAAATGTCCCTACCAGCATGTTCATCACACCGCCATTGGCTCAAATCGGATTGACTGAAAAGGAAGCCCAAGAGCAAGGCCTGCCGATTGCAGTCAAGGAGATTCCAGTCGCAGCAATGCCTCGCGGACATGTCAATGCTGACTTACGTGGTGCCTTCAAGGCTGTTGTCAATACAGAGACCAAGGAAATTGTTGGGGCAACAATCTTCTCAGCAGGTGCTCAGGAAATTATCAATATCCTGACTGTAGCCATGGATAATAAGATTCCTTACACCTACTTGAGCAAGCAAATCTTCACCCACCCAACGTTGGCTGAAAACCTCAATGATTTATTTGCAATCTAATTTTAAGCCCCATCAGGGGCTTTTAAGATGGCTTCAAAACATTTGCTTACATTTCAACCCCTTTTTGTGGTACAATAATGCTAGTTTATTTTAAAAAGATTGAGGAAGATTATGTCTGAACTGTATGATATTACGATTGTTGGCGGCGGTCCAGTTGGCCTATTCGCAGCTTTTTACGCTCATTTGCGCCAAGCCAAGGTTAAAATCATTGATTCCCTGCCTCAGCTGGGTGGTCAGCCGGCCATTCTCTATCCAGAGAAGAAGATTCTGGATGTACCAGGCTTTACCAATCTAAGTGGCGAAGAGCTGACACAGCGTCTGATTGAGCAGCTGGAAACTTTCCAGACTGAGATTTGCCTCAATGAAACGGTTCTGGATATCGTCAAATCTGATACTGGCTTCACTATTACGACTTCTAAAGGGCTGCATCAGACCAAAACTATCATCATAGCTATGGGAGGTGGCGCCTTCAAACCGAGAGCTTTGGAACTAGACGATGCTGAAAGCTACAATAACCTCCATTATCATGTGTCAAACATCAGCCAGTACGCTGGCAAAAAGGTTGTCATTCTGGGAGGCGGTGACTCCGCTGTTGACTGGGCGCTAGCTTTTGAAAAGATTGCGGAAACCAGTCTAGTTCATCGTCGGGACAACTTCCGGGCTTTAGAACATAGTGTAGAAGAACTCAAGGCTTCTAGTGTTGAGATTAAGACACCATTTGTACCCAGTCGATTGGTCGGCGAAAATGGCAAGATTACCCACTTGGAAATCAGCCAAGTCAAGGGAGAGGAAAGTCAGCTTCTGCCTCTGGATCATCTCTTTGTCAACTACGGTTTTAAATCCTCAGTCGGCAATCTCAAAGATTGGGGCTTGGAGCTCAACCGTCACAAGATTTTGGTTAACAGCAAGCAAGAAACTTCTGTGCCAGGTATCTATGCAGCCGGAGACTGCTGCAGCTACGAGGGTAAGATTGACCTAATTGCGACTGGATTAGGTGAGGCACCTACTGCTGTCAACAATGCCATTAACCATATCTATCCTGAGCAAAAAGTCCAACCCAAACATTCTACAAGCCTATAAAAAAA
>CAUVQK010000266.1:0-2936 GCA_963553705.1 uncultured Streptococcus sp. | reverse complement strand
ATCGAATGCTTAGCAAATCTCCTATTTTTCAGTCGTTTTTGACGCCCTTGGTATCTTAAATATGCTAGTAAGTTATAAGTGGTTAAAAGAGTTAGTAGACATTGATGTGGCGAGCGCTGAGCTGGCTGAGAAAATGTCAACGACAGGAATTGAAGTGGAAGGTGTGACATCACCAGCTGCTGGCCTGTCAAAAATTGTTGTTGGTGAGGTGGTATCGTGTGAGGATGTTCCAGATACCCACCTGCATGTCTGTCAAGTCAATGTCGGAGAAGAGGAGAACCGTCAGATTGTCTGTGGTGCTCCAAATGTTCGCGCAGGCATCAAGGTTATGGTGGCTTTGCCAGGTGCTCGCATTGCCGACAATTATAAGATTAAAAAAGGAAAAATCCGTGGCTTGGAGTCACTGGGCATGATCTGCTCTCTCGGTGAGCTGGGCATTTCTGATTCTGTCGTGCCAAAGGAATTTGCGGATGGAATTCAAATCCTGCCTGAAGAAGCAGTGCCAGGTGAGGAAGTCTTCTCTTATCTGGACTTGGACGATGAGATTATCGAGCTTTCCATCACACCAAATCGGGCAGATGCTCTGTCTATGCGTGGGGTGGCTCATGAAGTGGCTGCCATCTATGACAAGTCAGTACATTTTAGAGATTTTCCGCTGGTGGAAAATGAAAAGCAAGCAGCTGACAGCCTTTCAGTAGCCCTTGAGACAGAGAAAGCCCCTTACTATGCGGCTCGTATCTTGGAAAATGTCACTATTGCCCCAAGTCCTCAGTGGCTGCAAAATCTCCTCATGAACGAAGGAATCCGTCCGATTAACAATGTAGTGGACGTGACTAACTATATCCTGCTCTACTTTGGTCAGCCCATGCATGCCTTTGATCTGGATACGTTTGAGGGTGACCAGATTGTCGTCCGGGAAGCGCGTGCTGGTGAAAAACTGGTGACATTGGACGGAGAAGAGCGCGAGCTGGAAGTCAGCGACCTAGTTATCACTGTGGCAGATAAGCCAGTTGCTCTAGCTGGTGTAATGGGTGGTCAAGCGACGGAAATCTCTGGCCAGTCCACTCGTGTTGTTCTGGAGGCAGCAGTCTTTGATGGTAAATCAATCCGCAAGACCAGCGGTCGCCTTAACCTACGCTCGGAATCATCTTCCCGCTTTGAAAAAGGCATCAATGTGGCATCTGTTAATGAAGCTTTGGACGCAGCAGCAAGCATGATTGCGGATTTGGCAGGAGCGTCTGTTCAGGCTGGTATCGTATCAGCTGGTAGCTTAGACACTAGCGATGTAGAAGTAGTGTCTAGTCTCGCGGATGTCAACCGTGTGCTGGGAACAGATTTACTTTATACAGATATCGTGGATGTCTTCCGCAGACTTGGCTTTGGCCTGTCAGGAAGTGCTGAACAGTTCACTGTCAGCGTACCTCGCCGTCGCTGGGATATTTCAATCGAAGCAGACCTCTATGAAGAAATTGCCCGTATTTACGGCTATGACAAATTGCCAGCTAGTCTGCCAAAAGATGACGGGACTGCTGGTGAATTGACTGCAACGCAGCAACTGCGCCGTCAAGTGCGGACCTTAGCAGAGGGAGCTGGACTGACAGAAATCATCACCTACGCTTTGACGACGCCAGAAAAGGCGGTTGAGTTCACTCTCAATCCTAGCAATTTGACTGAGCTCATGTGGCCGATGACAGTGGAGCGTTCTATTCTTCGTCAGAACATGGTTTCCGGCATTTTGGACTCCCTAGCCTACAATGTGGCTCGTAAGAATAAGAATCTAGCTCTCTATGAGATTGGAAAAATCTTTGAGCAGACTGGCAATCCTAAGGAAGACCTGCCAAATGAAATCAATAGCTTTGCCTTTGCTTTGACAGGTCTGGTTAATGAAAAAGACTTCCAGACTAAGCCAGTAGCAGTTGATTTCTTCTATGCTAAGGGTGTAGTGGAAGCACTCTTTGCTAAGTTGGGCTTGACAGCTGAATACGCGGCTAGCAGCCAGATTAAGAGTTTGCATCCTGGTCGGACTGCTTTAATCTCTATCAATGGCCAGCCTGTCGGCTTTGTCGGTCAAGTCCATCCTGCGACAGCCAAGGCTTACGATATTCCTGAAACTTATGTGGCTGAACTCAACTTGTCTGCTATTGAAGAGCAGCTTCAGCCAGCCCAGCCATTTACAGAAATCACTAAATTCCCAGCTGTCAGCCGTGATGTGGCCCTTTTGCTCAAGGCAGAAATCACTCACCAAGAGGTCCTTGATGCAATCCAAGCTGCTGGTGTTAAGCGCTTGACAGATATTAAGCTCTTTGATATCTTCTCTGGGGACAAGCTGGGTGTCGGCCTCAAATCCATGGCCTACAGCCTGACTTTCCAAAATCCAGAAGCCAGCCTGACTGACGAGGAAGTGTCTAAATACATGGAAAAAATCGAAAAATCCCTGACCGAAAAACTCGGCGCAGAGGTGAGATAGTATATAAAATTTGAAGCAGTCTTTACAGGCTGCTTTTTTAATGTAATGATACTTTATAAGATACTTAAATTATGGTATTCTTGTTCTATTAAATGATATGATGCAAAGGAGTATTTTGTGGAATATAAGAGGAGTTATGCTGGTGAGATTATTGGGATTATTGTTATTGTCATTGGAGCGTTCTTTGCTATCGCTACAATTCAATCCCCTCCAAGAACTGGTGATAGTTATAATGATCGTTTAGAGCAGTTGAATTCTGAAATGAAAGAGGAAAGATTGAATGAAAGCCCAATGACGATCGAAAAGGCTAAATTGATGTTTGGATCTGATTTTGCACCAGAGAATGAAACACCGGAAGAGGAGCGGGAAAGACTGCAATCTCTTGTAGATAGCTATAATAAACAACTAGAGTCTGAACAAGCTTCTATTCGCAGAGAGAAGGAAGCTGAGCAAGAGATTATCAATCAAA